>CAYNVI010000411.1:0-4902 GCA_964400585.1 uncultured Pirellulaceae bacterium
AGGTTGTATTTGATGCCGACTCCCAGGTGGTTCTCGTCTTCGACGATCAAGATGTGTTGGCGAATCACGGTTCCGGCTCCGCGGAAGGGCTGGACGCGTCGTCGGCGTCGTCAGCCGGGGGGGCAAGATCAGAGGACGCTTCTGTCGGGGAAGCGTTCGCAGGGCGGCGCAAGGCCTCGTACCAGGCAAAGCGGAGGCGGGATAGCCGGCGAAAGCTGGCCGAGCCCTCGGAGGGTGCCTCGGGCGGGTCGTGTGCCTCGGGCGGTTCGTGCGGGGCAGGCAGTGGCGGGGGAGGCCTTGGCGGAGGCTCCGCGGGCCCGCTTTGATCGCCGGCCGCCGCGGCACCGGCGGGCGGCGAGCCGGCCTCCTGCGGCGCTGGCGGGGAGGCGTCCGAGGGGGCGGGCTGCTCGAGGAACTCGCCGGGAAGGGTGACCTCAAAGATCGTCCCGCTGGCGTCCTTGCGATCTTGCACGCGGACGGTGCCGCCCAGCCCCCGGATCATGTTGCGGACGAGGTACAGCCCCAAGCCGGTGCCCGGCTGGGACCGTTCCAGTTCGCTGCCCAGGCGGACAAACCGTCCGAAGACTTTGCGGCGGAGTTTCGGGGGGATCCCGGGGCCGTTATCGACCACCCGCACGATCAGGTGATCCTTTCCCTGGCGTTCCCCGATCACGCGGACCTCGGGGGGGCTGCCTCCATACTTCACGGCATTGTCGATCAGGTTGCGAAAGAGGATGTCGACCTGTGCCGGTTTGGTCGACACCCGCAGCGGCGGGACTTCCAGCACGACGGTCTCGAACGGCACCTGGTAGCGCAGGCAGACCGTCTCGGCCGCGAGCTGCAGGAGTTCATCGATCCGTAAGCTTTCATCTTCGCGCGGCAAGGCTCCGCGCTCGACACGACCGACCTCCAGCAGATGGTTGATCAATTGGTCCAGCCGTTGCACGTCGTCAAGCATGAACCGCTGGAAATGGGCCCGCTGTTCTTCGTCGACGGTTCGCATCGTCAATGTCTGCAGGTAGAGCTTCAACGAGGTGATCGGGCTTTTCAGCTCGTGCGTTACGCTGTCGATGAAATTCGATTGCCGCCGATTCAAGTTGATCGCCTTGACCGACAGGGTCAGGTAGGCGATGACGCCCAACAAGATGCAGATCAACAGGATGCTGCCGGCCGCCGAGAGGGCCCAGTAGATCCAGTTGGGCATCCCCGGCTTGGTGCTCAGCAGCAACGTCACTGAGACCCAGCCGGCGATCAGCAGCACGACCAGCACGATCATCAGCACGCCGAGCGTGATCGGACCGGCGAGGGAGCGGCGTTCAAACATCGGCGGGAGGACCTGCGGGAAAGCGGACAAAGCGGGGCGAGCTGGGAGTCTGTGCGGGGGCCCGGCCGGCCGCAAGCCGCTATTGTGGCGGCCCGCTTCTTTTTGCAAAAGCGGCGCGGTTGTTTTCCCGCGCGGTGGTTGGCTCGCGCTATAATAAAACCAGCACGCCCCCGCCGATCGACTGGCCCACCGCGGCAGGGGCGGCCGGCCGGGCAGGCGAATCGGCGAAGATTGACGAGTATTGAAGACACCGATATTGACGACACGAAGCTTGGCTGGTGGAGAGCGAGGGAAGGCATGCGGGCGGAGACGACGTCAAAGCAATTCAGTGAGCGGCTGCTGCGGCAGGTTCGGCTCGATGCCCGCCGCGCGCTGGCCGCCGGGTTGTACTGTGTCGATCGTTCGGTCATCGAGCGGCTCGAATGCGTCGATTGCCAGGAGGAGTCCGAGACGCGGTTCGGACGTCAGTTGTGGTACTTCGAAGGACGGGGAGTGAACGAACGCGATCAGACTCACCCGATCTTTGGGGTGATCGAATACTCGCTCGAATATGGGCTCAACGAGCCGGTGCAGGATGCGGTCTTCGATTCCCTCGCCCAGCGAGAACGGTTTCATGCCGTCTACCGGCGGGAAGGCTTGCGGCCCTCCTGGCGGCATCCGGCCCATCGCTGGCTGCTCGCCGGGGTCGCCTTGACGACGGGGCTGACGATCGCCGTCTTTTATTTCTTGCACGCGGCGCCCCCCTGAGCACGCGGGCGACTAAGGACGCGAGCGACTGAGTACGCGGGCGACTGAGCGCGCGCCCGACGGAGCACGCGGGCGGACGAACCCGCGGCGTGGACCGGCAGGGGAACTTAAAAAGGCGTCGCCCGCTCAAGTGTCGGCAAGATCGATCCCTCCACACCCCGATTTTCATCAGGCCAGTCTGGCGTCCTGCCGGCCGCCGCGAGGGGAGAACCGGCGTTTCTGCGGGCGGCTGGTGCGGGGTCTCGCTCTCGCCGTCGCCGGTTTGCATACTGGGGACGGATTCGTGGGGCGCACCCGCCGCGTGCGGTGGTGCCGCCCGCCTGCGAACCTCGCTTTTTTCCTCGCCAGCCAAGGGCTTCCATGCTCCCCAGTGCTTCGCCCACGGGGGCTTCCTCCGCGGATCTTCCCCCCGGACGGCAGGCGGCTGCCCCAACCGCTGAGCGGCCGTGGGTGATCGAAGCGGAGGGGCTCCGCAAAGAATACCGGACCGGCTGGTGGGGACGCGGTCGCTTTGCCGCCCTGGGCGGGGTCAGTCTGCAAGTCCCCCCCGGGGAGATCTTCGGGTTGTTGGGGCCCAACGGCGCGGGAAAGACGACCTTGGTCAAGATCTTGTTGGGGATCGTCCGTCCGGGCGGAGGACGCGCCATGGTGCTGGGGACGGCGGTGCAGTCGGCTCGGGCACGACAACGCGTGGGATACCTGCCCGAAAACCTGCGGGTCGACAAGCACCACACCGCCCGTTCGGCGCTGCGGCTGTACGGCCGCCTCAGCCGGATGTCGACCGCGGAGATCGCCCGCCGCAGCGATGAGCTGCTGGAATTGGTCGGCTTGGCCGGCCGTGATCGCGAACCGGTCAAGCGGTTCAGCAAGGGCATGTATCAGCGGCTCGGCTTGGCGCAAGCCCTCCTGCATGACCCCGACCTGTTGATCTTGGACGAGCCGACCGATGGGCTTGATCCGGTCGGGCGAGCGGAAATGCGTCAGTTGCTGCGGCGTCTGCGGGATCAGGGCAAAACGATCTTCTTGAACAGTCATATCTTGCAGGAGGTCGAACAGGTCTGCGATCGCGTGGCGATCATGGCTGCCGGCACGGTCCGCGGCGTCGGCCCGGTCGACGAGCTCACCGCAGCGACCGGCCAGCTGCGGTTGTTGATCGATGTGGTCGGCTCCGCAAAGATCGCCTTGAGCCACTTGCCGGGCCCGCTCCAGCTGCATGCGGAGACCCCGACCGCCGATGCCGAGGCGACGGCGTTGGAAGCGGGCGAGACGTCGGCTGCGGTCGGCCGGCTCGCCCTGGCGATCGACGCGGTCGAGCAGATCGATGCCTGCGTCGACCGCCTTCGTCAGGCGGGGATCGGGATCCGCCAATTGCGGGTGGCGCGGCCCACGCTGGAGGATGTCTTCTTGTCGCTGGTCGATGAGGCTCGACCCGCCGCGGCCGGGGCCTCGCCGGAGAGCCTGTCCCCCGCCGACCCGATGAACCTGCCCGGAGAAGCTTCGTGAAACCCTATCTTGCGGTGATCGCCGATTCGTTCCGCGCCGCCTTCGCCTCCCGAATCCTCTGGCTGGCACTCGGGCTGGTCGGCTGCTTTCTGCTCGTGGTCGCCCCGGTCGGCTATCACCAAGTTTTCGTCAGCCGGTTTTCGCAGGACGAGTTGGTCGGCCGTGCACAGCTGATCGCCGAAGTCGCTGAAGCGCTGCAGGCGAATTCGGAAGCCGAGCCCGTGTCGGCTGTCGTCCGCGTCGCCGAGGCGCTACCCGAGCCGTTGCAGGGGGAAATCGTTGCCGCGGCCCGCGGCGAGGCGGAACCTCCTCGCCGCCGAGATCTGGTCAATGCCTTCAACACGCTGCTCGAGGACGAAGCACGATGGTATGACGAGACCAGCTGGCAGGGGACGACGCGGCTCCGCGAACAACGGCGACTGGAGGCCTTGGACGAGGCGGCGTTGAGCGACGCGGAGCGGCGGCGGCGGGCCCGCTTGCGGCTGGAAGGGGCCCTGCCCGGGGTCTTCCGACCACGCCCCGATACTTCGATCGTGATCAGCTACCTGGTCTGGGACACACCGGTCGAACTGCCGATTCGCCGCAGCCAGTTTCAAGAGGTGCTCAACGAATACCTCTTGCCGGTGATCCTCCGCTTCCTGCTGGGGATTGTGGGGATCATGCTCGGGATCCTGGTGACCGCTTCGGTGATCCCCGACATGTTGCAACCGGGGTCCCTGCACCTGCTGCTCAGCAAGCCGATTTCGCGGCCCCTGCTCTACCTGGCACGCTTCGTCGGCGGCTGCGCGTTTGTTTTCCTGTGCGTGGTTCCCTTGATCGTGGGCGTGTGGTTGATCGCGGGCTTTCGGTTAGACCTTTGGAATGCCCGGCTGCTGCTCTGTATTCCGATTTTTATGTTGTTGTTTGCGGTCTACTTCAGTGTCTCGGCGCTGGTTGGATTGTGGTGGCGTTCGGGGATTGTTTCGGTCGCGGTGACCGTCGTCTTCTGGGTCGCCTGCGGGCTGGTCGGGTGGACGGCAGAACTGTTTGAAAACTTTGTGTCCGATCCGGCCCGGATCACACGGCTGGCCGTGCAGGCGATGCCGGAGGGGGCGTCGACCTCCGAGCGGCTGGTGCTGGGAGGACGAAAAGATGCCGACTTTGTGCGTCTGGATCCGGGTGAGGAACGGTGGGTGCCGCTTTCGGAGGCGGGCTTGGGGGGACGCGAGCAAATCGGAGGGCCGGTCTTTTTGAATGCGACGTTGGCGATCGCCACGCGGGTCCGCAGTTGGCCGGGCGGGGGCGGGCGCGGTGCGGGCAATCGGACGCTGCTGATGCTGGAAGCGATC
>CAYNVI010000412.1:0-4899 GCA_964400585.1 uncultured Pirellulaceae bacterium
ACCTTCCAGATTCCGTAGGGGTGCGGCAATTCCCCGCTGAACGTCCTGGACAACGACATCCCCAGCGTCAACGGCGGATCGACGATCGTCAACGTCGGCGGCGCGACCCAGGGAGGCACCGTCCAGCTTCTCGGTGGCGGACAGACAATCTTTTACACGCCGGCCGCCGGGTTCAGCGGCACCGAACAGTTCTCCTACACGATCCTCGACAGTGCCGGTCGATCCGATTCGGCTCGGGTGACCGTCAACCTGCTGCCCGGGGCGCGGCAGGATGATCAGGTCGAATTCATCCTGGAAACGTTCGATGCGAACGACAACCGGCCGGTCGATAACGTTCAGGTCGGTGACGAATTCCTGATGCGGGTTTCGGTCGACGATATCCGGCCCTTCTCGGCAGCCCGCGAGGGCGTGGTCTCGGCTTTCCTGGACCTCCTTTACAGCGAAGACCTGGTCTCCTTGGTTCCGCAGGTCGGAGGGGCATTCCCCTTTGAGATCAGCTTCGGACCGCTGTTCGCCGGAGCGGGCGGATCGGCCGGCTTCCAGCAAGGCGATGCCGACACGCCGGGACTGCTGAACGAGATCGGCGGCTTGCAAACGCCCGGTCAGGAACAGACCCACAGCGGGCCGGTCACCCTGTTCACGGTTCGCATGCAAGCGGTGCAGCCTGGTTTCGCCAGTTTCCAAGCCGACCCGGCCGACCGTGTGGTTAGCGAAGTGTTGGTGCTCGATCAAAACACCGTGGTGCCCGTCAATGGGCTTCGGCTGGGCAGCAGCCAATTACGGATCGAACCGCAAGCCGGTACCGGAAGCTTCACCACCGCTATCGACGATTCGTTCCCCGATGGCTTCGATTCCAACGGCGACCAGATCACCGCCGGGGGAACGGCCGTGCTGGACGTCCTCGACAACGACATCATCAGCAGCGGAGCCGATTTAACGGCCTTCGGAGCGGAGGTCCAACCCCGCTTCGGTTCGGTCTCGAAGAACAATGCGGGAACCGCCGACCCGAGCGATGACTTCTTCGTCTACCAGGCGAACCTCAACCAGCAGGGCACCGAGCGGTTCACCTACTTCATCACCGACTCCAACGGGATCCGCAGCACCGCCCAGGTCAGCTTCAATGTGGGCGACGCCACCGGCGATGACGTGGCGGCAATCGATTTCGAGATCGTCGACGAAGCGGGCAATCCGATCGACGAGATCGGGGTCGGCGGGCGGTTCGGCGTCGAGGTGATCCTGGATGACTTGCGATCGCCGCTGCAGGCGTCGGTCCCGGGGATCTTCGCCGGCTACCTCGACATCCTCTACGATGCCGGGATCGTGACCCCTTCGAACCAGTTGGGAACCGATTTCGGATTCGACGTGGTGTTCGAAGAGACGACCTTCAACGCCGATGCAGCGGTCGGAACCAATTCCTCGCCGGGCATCATCAACGAATTCGGGACGTTGCAAAACGACGTCAATGGCCAAGCCGATCCGCTGGGAGCCCAACCCACGCTGATGGCGACGCTGTACTTTGTCGCGGAGGCGCCGGGGACGGCCGAATTTGTTGGCGACAAGGCCGACTTCTCGCCCTTCCAGGACACGCTCCTCTACGAGCCTCCCGGACCGGTCGACCCCGATCGAATCCGCTACGACGTCGAATCGATCACGATCACCGGTCCTTCGGGGGAAGGCGAATCGCCCTTCCAAAACCGGACCAACCCCTACGACGTCAACAACGACGGCTATGTCTCGCCGATCGACGCGTTGGGCGTGATCAACTCGCTGAACGAACGCGTTCGTCTCGGCGAAGGCGAAACCGCGGGCACCGTGACTCGGTTCGCCGATGTCAACGGCGACCAGGATATCACGCCGATCGACGCCCTGATGGTGATCAACGCCTTGAACCAACAGGCGGCCCAACATCGGCTGGAAGGCGAAGGCGAAGGGATCGCCGTGCCGTTGATCCCGATCGGGACCACCGCCTCGACGCCGACCGCCGAAGAGACGTTCTACGCGGGACTGAGCGGCGAAGGGGAAGCGGGTTCGAGCGTGAGCCCTGCCAGCGATGCTTTGGCCCCCGCCGAATTGGCGCACGGGGCCCCGCTGGAATCGCACGGCGAACGCGACGACGACGAGGAAGAGGATGTCCTTGCCTTGCTCGCCGACGACGTCAAAGACGTTTGGAAATGAGCGGGTTCCGCTGCCTGAACCGGTAGCGTTCTCGCTGCACCGCGCGAAGCACCGCGTCATCCTCGATGACGCGGTGCTTTTTTTTAGCGCCCGCGGGACTGGCTCCGCATCTCCCCCCCTCCCCCCCAAAAAAAAGGGCTGCGCGATCCGCCCACGATTCCCCCGACCGGGGCTCCCGTTCGACGCCGCCGCGATTTACGATTGGGCGTTCGGTGGAAGCGGACGCGGGCCGCCAAGCGGACGTCACCGCCCCGCGTCGGAACCCCGCTCCCTGTTGCCGCTCCCTGTTGCCACGCCCGGTTGCTATGCCTACTCCCCGCGTCTTGATCCTCCGGTCCCCCGGTACGAATTGCGACGAAGAAACGGCCTACGCCTTTGAAGTGGCCGGGGCCGAAACCGAACGCGTGCACGTCAATCGCTTGATCGAGAATTCGGCACTGGCCAGTCGCTACCAGATCCTCTGCCTCCCCGGCGGCTTTAGCTACGGCGATGACATCGCGGCGGGACGGATCCTGGCAAGCCGGCTGGAGCAACACCTTGCTGCGATGGTCCAAGAATTCTCCCACGGCGACGCACCGCGGCTGGTGCTGGGGATCTGCAACGGGATGCAGGTCCTGATGCGGCTCGGGTTATTGACCGGCGGCGTGCAGGAACCGGCGATCGCCGGAGGCGGCGAGGGGGGACGGGACCCCGCTCCGCTCGGCGGCGGGTCGGCGGCGGCGGTCGCTGAAGCCAGCCGGGAAGCGACTTCGGTCGCCACCCTCACCTGGAACGACCATGGGCGGTTCGAAGATCGATGGGTGCACCTCCGTGTCGATCCCACGCCCTGTGTCTTCTTGCGGGGGCTCGAGCAGATGTACCTCCCGATGGCGCACGCCCAGGGGAAATTCGTAGCCGCTTCGGAGGAGGTTCGGGAATCGCTGGCGCAAGCCGGTCGCTTCGCCCTGCGGTATGCGAGCCCCGTCTATGAGCCGACCGAAACGCCGACCGGCGAGCGGGCTTCAGGCAGCGAGGCCGTCTTGCCCTTCCCCTGGAATCCCAATGGCTCCGAGGCCAACGTGGCCGGCGTGTGCGATGCCAGCGGGCGGGTGCTCGGCCTGATGCCGCATCCCGAGCGGCACATCGACCCGACCCATCATCCGGCTTGGACGCGTCGCCGCGAGCAACCCGAATGGGGCGACGGCTACGCAATGTTCCGCAACGCGGTCGAGTATTTCGCGTAGTCGCCTCGCCCGTCCGCCTCGCGCGGCGTCCGCTGGTGACCGCGCGCGGTTGTTGCCGGTTTCCCCGCTTCGGCCCTAAGATACGAACGCGGCGCCGGGGCGCGGGATTCCCTGCCCTCAGCGCCGCGCGTCCGAAAGGATTTCGCAAGCGTGCCGCGGATCGACTCCGCCGGAGGTTCCTTTCCGCGGCCTTGCCCTGCCCTTGTCACAAAGCGTCCTGCATGTCTCAGCCTAGCAACCCGCAGCCCAGCCCTTCCCCTGCGAAATCACGCAACCTGGGCGATGTGCTCCGCGAATTCTCGCAACATCAGCAGACGATGCGGACCGAATTGGCGAAAGTCATCGTCGGCCAATCGGACGTGATCGAGCAGTTGCTGGCGGCGATTTTCACACGCGGCCATTGCTTACTGGAGGGGGTGCCGGGGTTGGCCAAGACGTTGATGGTCAGCACCTTGGCCAACATTTTGGACGTGAGCTTTAAACGGATTCAATTCACCCCCGACCTGATGCCGTCCGATATCACCGGGACCCAGGTGATGGATGAAGACGAGCATCGCCGCCGCAGTTTTCGCTTCGTCGAAGGGCCGATTTTCACGAACATCCTGCTAGCCGACGAAATCAACCGCACTCCGCCCAAAACCCAAGCCGCCCTCCTGCAGGCGATGCAGGAACGGGAAGTGACGGTCGGGCGCGAAACGTTTGCCTTGCCCGACCCCTTCTTCACGATCGCTACCCAAAATCCGATCGAGCAAGAGGGGACTTACCCGCTCCCCGAAGCGCAGCTCGATCGGTTCATGTTCAATGTTAAAGTCGGCTATCCGTCCGCCGACGAAGAAGAACAGATCCTCACCACGACCACCCGCGGGGAAGCGGTACAGCCGAGTAAAATCCTCTCGGGGCGGGCGATTTTGAACGTGCAGAAGCTGGTCCAGAGCGTGGCGGCCAGCCCGTTTGTCATCCGCTACGC
Source organism: uncultured Pirellulaceae bacterium (assembly GCA_964400585.1). GTDB lineage: Bacteria > Planctomycetota > Planctomycetia > Pirellulales > Pirellulaceae > CAYNVI01. The sequence continues at coordinate 4,366 of CAYNVI010000412.1, forward strand.
CGCGCGGTTGGTGAGGGCGACCCGGCCCACCGATGAGTCGGCCCCCGAGTACGTGCGAGAATTGGTCGATTGGGGAGCCGGTCCGCGGGCCGGCCAGAATCTGATCGCCGCGGGCAAAGCGATCGCTGCGATGGATGGGCGGTTCAGTGTTGCCCCGGAGGACATCACCAAGATGGCGGTCCCTGTGCTCCGGCACCGGATCGCCACCAATTTCCAGGCCCAGGCGGAAGGGATGGATACCGACGCGGTGATCGCCAAGCTGATCGCCGACGTGCCGGTCCCCGAACCCGATAAATTCCGCAACGCCCCGGCCTAGCCGCACTCGGCCGCAGCATGCCGCCATCCCCGCCGGCGGCGAAACGGCGAGAGGTTTTGCGGAGAGCCTAAAATGTTTCGGGGTAGATCACGATATCGACGTGGCGGCTCGCTTGGCGTCCCGCCGCGGTCGCTGGGTCGCCGCCGGCACCGGCCGGGCCCATCGCCATCGTGAAAAGCTGCTCGGCGGGCAAGCCTCCGCGCCGGCTGAGGATCTCC
>CAYNVI010000413.1:0-4879 GCA_964400585.1 uncultured Pirellulaceae bacterium
TGGTCGGAAAGATTTCCGACGGGGGGCAAAACCTGCAGGCGATTTTCACCTTTCCAGAATTCTTTCGCGGCTTCCAAGGCTTGTTGCGCTCGTTCCCCACGCAGCGGAATGATCCGCGTTTGCTCGGTCCGCTGCGTCCCGTCCTCGAGGCTGGAGATGACTTTCTTGATCTGTTCGATCTGGGCGGTGGTGCCCCGGACGAAGAGCCGCCGGTTTTCCGGATCGGCGTCCAGCTTCGGAGCGTTCGAGCGTTCGTCGTCGTCCTCTTCGTACTCCGACGGGATGTTGAACATTTCATTCAGCAAAGTGACGGCAAAATAGGGATCGACTTTGTTCAGGCTGATCACCGCGAAATCGACCGCCGGAGCTTGCAGCTCTTCGATGGTCTGGACGATCTCGTCGTGGGTGGCGGGATCGGCCCAAGCGACAATGCTGTTGGTTTCCGGCTCCATCGACAGGCGGATCGACTGCTTGCCGAGCAACGTTTGCAGCACGTCGTAAACGGTCTGCAGGTTTTCGCCGCTGACGGGATGGGACCGCAGGATCGCTTGACTCAGCTGGTCCTCCGCCGCGGCCGGCATATCGACCATGGTGATCAAATTTTCCAGCAGTTCGACCTTTTCTTCGGTGCCGGTCACGAACAGCTGTTTACCCGTTGCATCGGCAGAAATGCTGATGTCAAAACCGGCCCGCTGATTCGGCTCCAGGCCCAAGTGGGGGCCCACGGCCAACAGCAAGTTCTCCAAGTCCGTATGCTTCAGGACGAACTGCTGCACCGTCGGCTCGTCACTTTCCGGCTCCTCCAATGTTCGCAGGATCGCCAACACACTCCGGATCTTACCCGCCGTGTCGGTCACCAGCAGTTGATTGGAATTGGGGAGCACCGCCGGTTCGCTCATCAAGGTCAGCGTACTCAATTCGGCCGTCGCCTCGCCCGGAGAAACCTCGCCAAGCGGAATGATGCATTTCACCACATCGTATTCCCCCCGTGCTGCCAGTTCGTCGACAGAAACGAGTTCCGCCAGCGCGTCGAGCTGCTGCATGCTGCGAGGGTCCCCCAAGCTGATTACCGAGATCAGAGAACCACGGCGGACGATCGTGTAGCCCTGGGGGATCAGGAACAGATTGAGTTGTTCGATCGCTTCGTTGGGCGTGAAGGAGCGCGGGTCCGAGTACGTAAAACTGCCGGTGGGCAGTTCGTTGATATGGAGGGCGACATCGGCTCCGTCGGCCAACCAATTCAGGACCTCCCGCCACGGCGTATTGCTAAAGGTGAAGCGAAGTTCGGCGGAATCACCGTCCTCTTCGGACCGCATTTCCGAGGAGACCGTCGAGGGTTGCGGATCGGCTGCCGACGAGGCGGCATCGACCGGCCCTTCATTGGCGGGGGCAGCGCGGGCCGACTCAGCAGCGGATTCCGAAGCGGCGGGAGGCTTCGTCGCGGGGCTTGATTCGGCTGCCGCGGTTTCCTGCACGGCGGCAAACGCCCGCTCGGGAAGCGAAAGGCGTGGCCTGCGTCTGTTTAGAGATCTGTAGTGGGTGGGCTAGCAGGCGGGTGAGAAGCCTTGGGTCGACTGGCAGCGAGGGCAATCTGCATGACTTCGTCAAGCTTAACCTAGTCCCCTCGAGCGCCATCGTCAATCTTTTTCGCGGCGGCGGCGGTGCCGCAACGGGCTCATCGGGTCGTGTCGAACAAAGCCTGTGGGGGCCTCGAAGAGTCGCTGGGCGACCCGCTTTGCTGCGTTTTTTCGAGACCGCTCACGGCGAAGTCTCTGGAGAGGCGTCCCGCTTGTTCGGTTCGTCTTCGCCGGTCTCGTCGGGGTGGAGCATTTGCTGGCGGAGTTCCGGCAGCTTGCGGTAGAAATAGCGGTGGGTTCGCCAGAAATCGACGATCGCGATCACTAACACCAGGATCAACAAACCGCAGACGGCGGACCAGAGGGCGGCCCAGAGGACCCCGCGTCCTGCCACGGCGGCGGCCAGGATCAGCAGCCCCGAGGCGGCGAGCAGGATGTGGACCGCGCGCCGGCCGCGGCGGCGGCGCGATAAATACTCCGCGTCGAACAGCGGCCCCGGATCACTTTCCTGCTGCTCTCGCCATTCCAGCCACGCAGCGAACCCCAGAAGCGTCAGGCCGAGAATGAGACTTGCGGGCAACATGCAAGATTCCTTGGAGAGCGTCGGGGCGTGGAGGCGGGCTTATTGCTGCATCAGCCATTGGTGGACCACGTAGACGACGCGCACCAGCGAATCGCCGCTGCAGTTGGCGGGGATGTCCTGCCGCGTGTGCCAGTAGGACTGGGTCCGGAAACCGGCTCGTGGATAGTCAAAATCGATGATATCGACGGTGGGGATGCGGGCGATGCGGTTCAGTGGCAAATGATCGTCGCGAATCTCGTGCCGCGTCCGTTGGCGGAACGCTTCGATCCCCAATCGGTCAGCCGTGTTCCAAATTTCGCGGGCCACCGAGCGGGCGTAGCGCCAGCTATTTACTTCCAGGTAGATCTGCAGTTCCGCGTCGCCCACCATGTCGAGGAGGACGCCCGCTTGGTAAGGCGGAGATGGAGGCTGAGCTGCGTACTGCCGGGCGAAATGGGTCGACCCAAGGAAATAGGGATCGCGATCGTTGTCGTAGACCAGTTCTTCTCCATCGAAGAGGACCAGGTCCACGCCAACGTCGTCCGGCAAGGCCTCCAAGTGGTGCGCGAGTTCCATCAACGCGGCGGTCCCACTGGCCCCGTCGTTGGCGCCGAGGAAGGTCCCGCGCGGGTCCACGGGATCGCGATCGGGAAAGGGCCGGGTGTCGTAATGGGCGCACAGGAGGAACCGGCGGGGACGCTGGGGGCCGAAACGCGCGATCAGATTGACCATGGTGACGGCCCGGCCATCGAGCGGATGACGGACGTCAAAAGATTGTTCCTCCACCGTCGCCCCCCGGGCTTCGAAAAAGGCCCGCAGCATCGCGCGTTGACGGATCATTCCCGGCGTCCCGCTTACCCGGGGGCCGATGGCGCACAGCTGCTGCAGGTAGCCGAACGCCCGCTCGGCATCGTAAGGAGCGGGAACTGCCGCTGCCGGGGACGGCGGCAGCGGACGCGCAGCGGTGGCGATCAGGAGGGCGGCGATTACGGCGGCTCCCAGGAGGAGGCCTGAACTAAGCCAAATCGTCAGCCGGCGACGCCCGCCGCGAGCCGGCGAGCGCGTCGCGGGAGCGGCCTGCTCCGTCAGCTTGACGGTCCGTCGTGGGCTTGCGGTTGCGGTCATAGGGAGCTCGAAAGCCAGAGGGGAGGAGGGCCTGCAAAGCCCTCTGCGTCGCGTATCCGTCGGTGTCGCGTCGCTGGGCGAGTCGCGGAGCTGTGCGAGTAACGTATCCGATTCTTTGAATCGTGGCGGCACCCAGCCGGCATTGCAACCGCGAACGCGATTTTGCTACAGGCGAGACCTGTAGGTGCTGTCCGAGATCCACCTCCTCAACCCTAGCCTGATGAAAACGGGCCAAGCTGGTCGAACGGCGACATTGGTGGTGGATCGATATCGTGACGCCGAGTGAGCCTCGGCTTCGCCCCCCCCCCTAGCCCCCTGGCCCAACCCGTTCGCGGTAACGTTGTTCCTAATCGCGATATTTTTCGCACGAACGGTTTGGAGGAGGGGGGACTAAGAAAGGCTTTGCCTGATGAACAACGACGACCAAGACGGATTCGGCTACGGAAGGATTTTCATCGGCCCAGCCTAACCCGGGGTCTGGAGCCTGGGGGGCAGCGCGGCACTTCTGGATGGTTAAACGGATGGAGCAGACGGCGGCAACCGAACCGTTTCACTTTCGCGCCGATGGCGTAACGCCCTCGGTCGGCGCGGGCGGCAGCGCGGAGACGCTGGTTCGCGAAACGCGCCGCGAGATCGCCAGCATCGTCCGCGAAACCGCTGCCCTGGCACGTCGTGCGGAGGCCCCGGAGCGGTTTTTCCCGGCCCTCGTCGATCGGGTGGCCCGCGCGATGGGGGCCGAAGGCGTCGTCCTCTGGCGCCGTCGTGCGAGCGACGCGAATCGGTGGGAGCCGACCGCTCGGGTTGGTCGGCAAACCGATCGCGGACTCGAATCGACCCAACAGGCATGTCACCAGCAACTATTGCGGGAAGTGGCGGACGAAGGCGAGCCCGTCGTGGTGCCCGCGACGCCGGGGGCGGAAGCGGCGGAGCGGGCCGCTAATCCGACCGCCTTCCCGGTCGCCTTGGTCCCGATCCTCGAACCGACCGGGGGACGGAGCGAATACCTGCTGGAAGTCTTTCTAGAACCTGACGGGGGGCCGGCGAGCCAACGCGGGTACCTGCGTTTCGCCGCCCAGATGGGGGATCTGGCGGGCGACTTCTTGCGTTTGCACCAACTCCGCTCAGGCAAGCAGGCCGCCCTCCGCTGGGAACAATTGTCCGCCGGACTTCCTGCGCTGCACCGTTCACTCGATCCCGCACGCGTCGCTGCCGCGATCGTCGATCAGGCGGCCGAGCTGTTTGGGGTTGAGCGGGCGAGCCTCTGCGTCCAGACCGGCAGGCGGGTGCGCCTGCTGGCCGTCAGCCATGTCGCCGAACTCGACCGGCGACGTGAGGAGGCCCAGCGGATCGAAGCCCGGGCCGGAGAGGTCGAGGGGGCCGCGCCCTCTTTCTTCGAGCCCGATTCCTCTGACGGCGGGCCGGCTTGGCAGCCCGATTCCGTATCCTCGCAACCGCCCCACGGACTCTCGGAGGGGGCATCGGATGGGGGAGAGGTATCCGCAACGAGGGAAGCCTCTGCGGGCGAACCATCGCTGGGCTGGCAGGCTGCGATCCGCTTGCCAAGCAGCCTGTCACATGTGTTGTTGCTCCAGGCGGCACCGCCGCAGCGTTGGGA
>CAYNVI010000414.1:0-4822 GCA_964400585.1 uncultured Pirellulaceae bacterium
GGCGAGCGCTTCGCCCTGCGGGACCCGCAACAGATGGAACGCCAAGCGCTCCGCACTCTTGCGGCCGATGCCGGGAAGGCGTCCCAGTTGCTCGACCAGTTGCTCCACGGCTCCCGATGCTTCGCCCATCGACGTCTCAGCCGCCCCCGCCGGTCAAATGGCTGAGGGCCCCGTCCATCCCCGGGAGATTTAAACCCAGCTCCTCGGAAACCTCCCGGATCGCTTCGGCAAACCGCCGCTTGGAGGCGGCGTGCGCGGCGTTGCTCGCCTCGACAATCCACGCCTGCAATGCTTGCGGATCGTGGGCTCCCGGGTTGCAATCGATCGCCTGCATCTCACCCAATCCGTTCACTTCGACCACGACCGCACCGTCGCCCGCCGTGCCGCGGAGGACTTCCTCCCGCAGACGCTCGTTGACCAGCTGCAGTTTTTCGGGCAATTGCTGCAATCCGCCCATCATCGAGGCGAAATTGCCGATCCCTCCCAATCCTTTGAACATATGACTCCACGCGTTGGAAACGAGCACGATCGAACGATCCGGACCACACCGCCCGCCACACCAGCCAGGCCTCGCCAGGGCGGCAGCCCGGCGAACCGCCCCCTCGCCAACCTCCTCGGCAGGCCCCAGCGGCCCTGGATCTACGAGGACCGCCGCGGACGCGGTTCGTCCACTTTGACGACTTCGGCGCCGAAGAGGCTCGCACATTGCTGCACGAAGGGATGCGTCTTCAAGGCCCGCTGCTGCTGCTTGCGTTCGCTCAACGAAGGAGCGGGCACCGCCGCCGACGGCTGGCTGGCATGGGCGTCAAAAGCGAACTCGATATGCACATGGCGTGCCGCAACCGTCTTCAACGCTCCTTCTAGCTTACTTTTTCTGTCGGGCTTCTCGCAACTGGTTTTCGTCAAGCCGCGATCTTTCGGGAAAAAAATCCGCAGCTTGCCTTCCCCGAGCGGTTCGACCCGACTCGCCTGCCGTGCCAAATCGGCCGTCATGTCGTCGAGCTGCCGGGCCGCCGCCTCCCACAGCCGTTGTGCCCCCGCCACCGTCCATTCGATCGGTTCGCCGGCCGCCGGGGCCGCGGCCTCCTCGCTCCCGTCAGCCCCGCCACCCGCCGCATCCGCTCCCGCCGGCAGTTCCCCCGCCGGGGCGCTTTTCTCTCCCGGAGAGAAGGCTTCCCGCTGCTTTGCCGGGGCCCCCGCCGCGGTCGCCTCGGACGCGGCAGGAGAAGCCGCCACCGGCCCGGACCGCTCCGGCAAGCCGGGGCTGGCCGAGCGGGAGGCTTCCAACCGCGGGCCGGCTGCGGGCGGCTCGGCAGGAGCTGGCGACGGGGCCGAGCCGGAGGGGGCAGGGGCCGAACCGGATTCGGCCGGGGCCGCCGGTGCGCCGGAGGGCTGCGGAGGGGAAGGAGAGGCAGCGGAGGAGGGCGAGAAAGGGGGGGGCGGGCTTAACCCGCCGTTATCTCGCTTTTTTTTTTCGCCGCTCGCCGCCGCCCGGCTCGGCGCGGGCAAACCGGCGACCGCGTCGGCAATCCGCTGCAAATCGGGGAGCTGGCAGACCTGCACCAACGCCGCCTCCAACAAGACCCGCCCATGCACGCTCTGACGGATCCGCACGAGCGTCTGATCAAGCAACCCGACGATCGCCAGGATGGTCGCCAGCCCCCACTGCTCGCCGCGCTGCCGCAGCTCGCCGTGGATCGACTCGCTCGAATGCCGCAACATCTCCGGCGTACAGCCGACCGTCGCCGTCAGCAGGTCGCGGAAGTAGCCCAGGAGCTGCTCGGCCAATTGGCCGGCATCGACGCCGGCAGCGATCGCCGCATCGGCTTGCTCGAGGGCCTCTTTACCATCGCGGTCGATCAGGGCGGAGGTCAACGCGTCGAGCCGCGCGTCGTCGGCGGTCCCGAGAAGACGATGGACCGAATCGATCGTCAGGCGACCACTGCTGAAACTCAGCACCTGTTCGAGCAAGGATTGGCTATCGCGCATCGACCCGGCGGCCCGCCGCGCGAGCAACCGCAGGGCCTCTTCGTCGGCTTCGGCTTCCTCCGCGGTGATGATCTCCCGCAACCGCTGCACGATTTCATCGGTCTCGACCGGGGCAAAGTCAAACCGCTGGCAACGACTCAGCACGGTGATCGGAATCTTTTCCGGATCGGTGGTGCAGAAGATGAACTTGACGTGTTCGGGCGGCTCTTCCAGCGTCTTCAGCAAGGCGTTGAAGGCGGCCTGCGTCAGCATGTGGACTTCGTCGATGATGTAGATCTTGTAGCGGGCCCGACTGGGACGCACGCCCACCCCGGCCCGCAGGCTGCGGATTTCATCGATCCCGCGGTTGCTCGCCCCGTCGATCTCCAGCACATCGACATCTTCCCCGGCGTCGATCGCCTGGCAGATATCGCTCTGGTTATCGGGATGGGCGGTCGGACCCTCCGGGGCATTCAAGGCCTTGGCGAAGATCCGCGCGGTACTCGTCTTGCCCACCCCGCGAGCGCCGGTGAAAAGGTAGGCATGCCCCACACGCTGCGTTTCAATCGCGTTCTTGAGGGCTTGCCCCACGTGCCCCTGGCCGACCAGCTGATCAAAATCGAGCGGTCGGTAACGCCGCGCGACCACCACGTACTTGTCGCGATTGGCCGGGGCAGGGGAGGCAGACGAAGCAGCTTCCGACATGACGTTTCGCGGGGACGCGTAAAGGGACAGGGAAGAGGAAGAGCGCGGGTGACGTGCCAGGCCTCGCCTCGATGCGGCCCCCACCGATATCCTTCCCGCTGCGAGAGTCGAGCCTCAGCGAGGGGAGGGCAGAGCAGCTTCCAACCAAACTTCTTCTCCTCACGACCTCAAAATCCCACGCGAAACGATTGCCCGGCGGAGGCGGTCCCCACACAAAGGTACCCCGCTTATGGCTGCTCCAGTTAAGGCCTGACCAGGTTCACGGTTCCCCATCGCGAGGACCGCCACCGTCAGACAACCGTTTCGACGCGAGCCGCAGATTCTCCCTCCGGCTGCCGCCCCTGTCAAAGGGGCGGCGTCGTCAAAGGAGCGGCGTCGTCAGCTAATCGCGTCCCGAGCTATCGCGACGGCGGGAGCCATTGCGGCCGTTCTTGCCACTCCGCGAACTGCGGCCCCGCTGCGGCTCCCGTTTCCGCTTCTCCATGTTGCTGGAGATCAGGATATCAACGGTATCGAGCCACGTCATCACGTCCTTCGGTTTGCTCCGCGGCGTGACCACTTCCTCGGCACTCGGCTCCTCCTCGATCGCCTCGCCCTGATCCCGCTGCTTGGCAGCCGGCTCGCCGCGTGCTTCGTCTCCGTCACGTCCGCCCCCGCGTCGCCCGCGGCGTCGCCCACGTCCGCGACGCAGCTCCGCGACTTCTTCGGTATCCTCGAAATCGTCATCAAAGCTCGCCTCGATGATCGCGTGGTCGGGGTCCTCCGCCGCCTCTTCTTTTCCGCCGTCGGTCGCGGCCTCGGCGGTCGACGGCTCGGTTGTCGCTTCGTCACCACGCGCTTCGTCACCACGCGATTCGTCACCACGAGTTTCCCCGCCGCGGCGACGACCTCGACGACGGCGGCGGCGACGACGCGGTGCCCCTTCTTCGTCGTCCCCCTCCTCGTCTGGACGACGAGCCGTGACGCTCTCTTCTTCCCACGATTCGTCGGACGCTTTTTGTTCCGATTCGGGCGCCGCGGCAGAGGTCTTCAGTTCCTCCTCGCCCTCGTCGACGCGTTGGCGAACCCCGCGCCGCCGTCCGCCGCGGCGACTCCGCGGCCGGCGTCCGCCCTCCGTTTCTTCGTCACTTTCGTCTTTCCGCGTCCGCCGCGCGGGTGCGGCCTCCGCAACGGGCTCGGCAACGGGCTCCGCAACGGGCTCGTCGGCTGCCAGCTCTTTGGTGGCTAACAACCCGGCGGCAAAATCGTCTTCATCGCCCGCCGCTGCGCTCGCTGGCTCCGCACTCTTCTCCGGCTTCGCCGATTTTTTTTCCGGCGTTTCGGCTTTTTCGGTTTCCGCACCACGGCGTCCCCGCTCCCCACGTCGCCCGCGGCGCCGCCGCTCCGGTTCTTCCCCCCCGGTTTCGCTCGTCGACCGCGCGGAAGACGTGGAGCTCGGTTCGGTCGTTACCACGGGCTCCGATGCTTCCGCGGCCGCTTCGGCTTCCGGCTCGGTTTCCGCTTCGACTTCGGCTTCCGGCTCGAGATCGAGCCCCAGCCCCGCGCCGAAGCCGGACGAACTGCTGGCGGGTTTCGGGGTGCTGGCCGCCGACTTGCCGCGTCGAGGCTCGTCCTTGCCGCGGGCCGCAGCGGGCGGCTTCGCTGCCGGAGCCGCAACCGGCTCCGGGCTCTTTTGCTCGGCAGGCTTCTGCGCTTCGGCGGGCCGTTCTTCCACAAGGCGATCCCACGAATCCCCCGCTTCGCTCTCCGAGCTCACGCCGAAACCGGGCAGGACGCTCGGTTCGTTCGTTTCGAGCATCTCCTTGAGCGGATCTTGCGGGGAGCCTTCGGAACGCTTGGCGGCCGGTTTTTTCGCTTCGGGAGCGGCAGGGCGCCCCTTGGCTTTCGGTTGGGGAACCGACGAGGAAGGCTCCGCCGGGGCCGACGACGGAGGCGCCGGCGAGGAGCTCGGCTTTTTTTCCTGCGAGGAGGCTTCCCCTTCCGGCTTGGTTTCCGGGGGTTCAGCGGCGCTTGGGGCGCCCAGCAATCGCGTCAGCGATTTCCAATGGTCGGACATCATAATGGTCGGAAGATCCGTAAGGTGGACGGACGCAAAACTTGATTGGCCGCCGATGTGCTGACGAGCACACCCGACGGTTGAACTTGTTCG
>CAYNVI010000415.1:0-4798 GCA_964400585.1 uncultured Pirellulaceae bacterium
GGGGGCGACGATCTCGGTCCGAAACACGCCCGCCTACATCGACCTGGTGGGGGCCCAGTTTCGGAAGCATGGGACGGGCGAATTGAGGAAGCAGTACGAGGCACAATGCAACGGGACGAACCCGTGCCCGGTCGCAACGAACCGCAACAAGGCCGCTTCCTGCGCGGGCGTGATCTCGGTGGTATTCGCGAAGATCACCAGCCCGTCATACGGTGCCAACCCGCTGTCGCTCAGCAACTCCACGCGGTCGGTGTACTCGAGTTCGATCCCCCGTTCGCTGAGGATCGGCTGCAACTGCCGGAAACGATCGGCCGGGCGATGCGGCCCCTGGTCCCCGAGGAACAACAACTTGAGCGGTTCGGCGGCAGCCGTCGAGCAGACGCCCAGCGTCAGCAGGGCCAGAAAGAGAGCACGCATGGTCCACACAAAAAAGGAGAGGAAGGAGGAGAACGAGCCGAGCGAGGGATCGCAACCGCCTGGGAGAGAACCGCCTTATCGACGCAACGTAAACTCGGGCAATTTGACGATCGCCCCCCCCTGCTCGGTCGATTGGTGAGCGCAGATCCCCACGCAGGTCCAGTTGGCGCTAGTCACCGCATCGGGGGAGGGGTCACGATTTTCGATCAACGCCTGCACCATCTCATTGACCAGATGGGGATGCGAACCGCCGTGACCGCCCCCTTGGACGAACGATAGGTGGTCGGCATCTTCGATCGATTGAGTGAATTTTTGAATTTCGCTCGGCAAGCGATGCGCGAAGTCAGGAATCTCCACCTTCGACGGGATCTCCGGCTCCGGCTTTTTCGCCGTGTGGAGCACGTGCGGTTCGCCTTCGACCAACGACCATTCAAAGCTTTTCTTGGTGCCGTACACGTCAAAGCTTTCGCGATACTGGCGGGCCACATCAAAGAGAAAACGCCAGAGATGGGCGGCCACATCGCTGTCCTTAATCTTAATGTGACACGACTCGACGGCGTAACGATTCCCGCTCTTTTTCGCCAAATCATCGCGGATCCGCCCCGAGCCGATGCAGCTGACGTATTCGGCCAAGCCGTCGATCAGTCCCAGCACCGGACTGACGACATGCGTCGCGTAATGCATCGGAATCATCCGCTCCCAGTATTCCGGCCAGCCGTCCATATCCTGCGGGTGCGAGGCGGCCATGTACTGGATCTCGCCTAGCTCCCCTTTTTCGAACAGCTCCTTGATGAACAGGAATTCGCGACTGTAGACGACCGTCTCGGCCATCATGTACCTCAGACCCGTCTCCGCGACCAGCTCGCAGATCTGGTCGCATTCTTCGATCGTCGTCGCCATCGGGACGGTGCACATCACATGCTTACCCGCTTTCAAGGCCGCGATCGACATCGGGGCGTGGTCGGGAATCGGCGAATTGATATGGACGAAATCGACCTGCGGATCCGCCAGCACTTGGTCGTAGCTCGTGTAGCGGGCGTCGATCCCGAACTGATCCCCCGCCTTGTGCAGTTCGGATTCGTTGCGGCGACAGATGGCGTGCACGTGGGCCTGTGGATGCGCCTGGTAGATCGGGATGAATTCGGCTCCGAACCCCAACCCGACGATCGCCACCTTCACGGTCTTGTCAGCCATACGAATCGAACTCCTCGATCAACCAAGAAAATCAGCGGGCCGCCGCGATCACGCCAGCGGCAGGAAGCACATCTCACGTGCGGTAGCCTAGCCGTCGCAGCGGGGCAGTTCCATCGGAGAGACCGCCCACCCCAATCTTTTTCAGCGGCACCGCGAGGTCGAACTGGAACGCGTTCCCACCAAGTCAGCAAGTTCCGGCCAAGCCGCAAACCGAGTCTTTTACGGGGTCATTTTTTGCTAGCGTTTCGCGAAAATTTCTTCACGCCTGAATCGGTAGCTCTTGAGCTGCCAACCCGTTAGAAAAAGCACCGTGCTTCGTTGGCCGGGAGCCGCTGGTTCCCCAGGAGGCCCTGGTGGTCCTGGTGGTCCAATTGGAAGAAGGCGGATCGAGCCGTACGCTGGTGGCACGAAAGATCCCGCCCGCCGCCTGGAGACGGCCCCGCCTTCAAAGCGAGAGAAATGATGCGACGGTTGATGATTGCCCTGGGAGCCTTGCTCGTGGTCGCCGCCTTGTGGTGGGCTTGGCGCGCGACCCACCCCCGTCTGTCGCCCGCCCAGCTCCGCGAACTCGCTTCGCTGCGCGTCACCGGTCTCGGCCTGTTGGAAAATGACCAACCGGAACCGAGCTTGCCTGCCTTTCGCCAACTTGCCGACGCCTTCCCCCAGCAGCCGCTCGGTTACCGCGATCTGGCGGTCGCGCGGTTGATGGTCCTGCAATCGCTCGATCGCAGCGGCGCATCCGCCCGCTGGCAAGCCGCCCTCGGCGATGCCCAGCAGGCGGTCGAGCAACTGCGAACGGTCGATCCCGATTCCGCCGCCACCCACGTATTGGCTGCCCGCGTTGCGGCCCAGGCCGAGGACCTGGCAGCGGCCGCTCGTCATTACGAAACCGCGGTGGAAAAGGCGGCATCGAATGAACGTGCGGCGATCTGGTTCGAGTGGTACCAGCGGGCTCAGTTCAGCGAATCCGCAGAACAGCAAACCGCGGCCCGGGAAGCACTCGGGCAAGCCTATGCAGCGGCCCCTCGCAACAGCGCGGCGCTGCTCGAATGGTTGATGGTTCAAGCCGAGCAAGAAGACGCCACGATCACAGCCACCCTATCGCAGGCCCGCGAAGTGCTGGCCCCGCTCGATCCGACGATCGAACAACGGGTGCGTGTCTCGTTGCTCGATCTGCTCGACAACGCCGCCGCCGCCGCGGCAACCGGCGACTGGCAAGCGGTCCGCCGCTGGGTCCGGACGGTTGCCAATGTGACCCGCCCCGAAGAACTGGTTCGCAGCGATCTCAGTCGGCTCGATCGGAACGTGCTCGAATTCGTGCTGGTCGATTTCCCCGACACGTTCTACGAGGCTTACGGGCTCGAGCGGTTACAGCCAACACCCGCGATCCCCGTCCGGTTTGTTGCCGCCGCGCTGCCGACCGGGACCGACGTGCGGGACTTTGGCATCGTCGACTTCGACCTCGACGGGTCGCTCGATCTGGTCCAACTCCGCAGCCAAGCGGTCGAAGTCTGGTCGCGGTCGACCGCCGAGGACGCCTGGCAGTTGCAGATCCGGCAGCCGCTGGAAACCCCGGCGGGCGGCTTGGTGCTTGCCGACCTCGATGCCGATGCCGACGTCGGCAGCAGCGCCGCCGGTACCAACCAACACACCGCCGACTTCGACGTCATCGTGTATGGGGCCAGCGGATGGCAACTGCTGGAAAACCGCCAAGCCGAAGACGGCGCGCGGCAGTTGGTACCGCAGCCGCTGGCAGACGCCACGGCGGCGGAGACCCAGACGGTCGCCGCCGGCGATTTTGACCTGGACGGCGACCTCGACCTGTTCGTCGCCTCCGCCGGGGGTGTCCAGATCTGGGCCAACCACGGCGGTTTCACATTCAAGCCGTGGAAGCCGGACGCGCTGATCGACAGCGACGGTTTGCGGCCGACCGCCGCGCTGGTGGTCGATTGGGATCGCGACATCGATCTGGACATCCTGCTTCCCGCCAGCGGCGACCAGCCGGCCGGCTATCTGGAAAACCTCCGGCACTCGCGATTCCGCTGGCAGCCGTTTCCGGCTGAGTTCGAATTGCCGGCGGAGACCGACGCCTTGACGCTGGAAGACCTGGACGGCAACGCCAGCTGGGACCTGTTGGCTGCCGCGGCCGACGAGCAGCGGATGGTCACGACCCGCACGCCGACGGCCGGGCGGGTTGTCCCCCGTGACAGCCGCCCCTTCCCCGCGCCCCTCCGCCGCATCGTCACGCGTTTCGATTACGACAACGACGGCGTCGTCGATCTGCTGGTCCAGCCCGCTGCGGAGGCCGAAGGAACGCTCCAGTTGTGGCGGCACCTCGGCGGCGGACGTTACTCCCTGCAGCCCGATCTCTTGCCGCCCGCGTTGCCTGCCGTGACCGCAGCCGAAGCGGCGGACCTCGACCGGGACGGGGGCCTCGATCTGGTCCTCCTGGCCGAGGGCCAGCTGCAACTGCTGGAAAACGACGGCGGCAATGCGAATCACTGGGTCGACGTCGTGCTGCTGGCGCAACAAGTCAAAGGTTCCGATACGCAGGCAAGTGGTCGCGTGAACCAGTACGGTTACGGCAGCCTGCTGGAACTGAAGCAAGGGACGACCTACCAACCGCGAGTTGTCGACTCGCCGAGCACCCATTTTGGGCTCGGCCAGCAGGAACAAGCCGACGTCGTCCGGATCGTCTGGACCAACGGCGTTCCCCAGAACGTGATCGAACCGTCCGGAGACCAAACGATCACGGAACGGCAAACGCTCAAAGGCTCCTGCCCCTACCTCTACGGCTGGTCGGCGCAAGGATATGCCTTCATCACCGATCTGCTGTGGGCCGCGCCGCTGGGCCTGCAGACACCCGCCGGCACCATCGCCCCCGATCGCCCTTGGGAATACCTCAAGATCGACGGCGATGCGCTCGCGCCGATCGATGGCGAGTACCGCTTGCAGATCACCGAAGAGCTGTGGGAAGCGGCCTACTTCGATCACGTTTCGCTGATCGCAGTCGACCATCCGGAGTCGTTCGAGATTTTCACCAATGAAAAAGTCGGTCCGCCTGCGCTGGCCGCGCCGCAGCTGCACCAGGTGCCTGGGCGGCGGCGTCCGGTCCGCGCCAGCGACTCCCAAGGCCGCGATGTGTTGGCGACGATCGCCGCGGAGGACGACCGTTATTTGAAAGCGT
>CAYNVI010000416.1:0-4790 GCA_964400585.1 uncultured Pirellulaceae bacterium
TCGGCGTCACGAGATCGCCCCACCACCAACGCCCGCGGTTGCCCAGCTTGGCACATTTCATCTGGCCAGGGTCGCCGTGTCACGGCTCGCTGGCCCTCCCCTCGCTGAGGCTCGACCCTCCCAGCAGGAAGGGTCTCGCAGGATTCCGGGGGGGGTTGGGAGGGGAATTGTAGCGCTGCCCCCCGAGAAACACGCCTTTACTGCAGGAAAGCGGGGAGCCAGCGTTCCAGAAAGCGGCGGGGCGAGACGCCGGTCCCCTGCCCCGCTTCGTGCTGCTGCTGCACTTCGCTGAACTGATCGAGCGTCTCCAACTTGGACGCCCGCACCTCGGGGTCGTTCAAGTCAATCGATTGCCCGATCTGCGCGCTGACTTCGCGTTCGACCTGAGCCAGATTCCAGCGTTCTCCGGAGACCGGCACCTTTTGCAGCGTGACCCGTTGCCCCGCCGTCTCGGCCGCCGTGGCCGGAGACTCGGCCAGATTCGCCGCCGGCGACGCTGCTTGGCCGACCGCGGTTTCGGCCGCGGCAGGCTGGACCGCTCCGGCAGGTTCCGCAGGCCCCTCGGCGGAGACAGGTTGCACCTCCGCTTCGCCCTTCGGCATCGCCTCGGACACGTGCGGATGCCGCCTCACCTGATGCGGCGGCAGGTAGATCGCCCCGGTGTAGAAATCGACCGCGAAGGCGACCACGCCCGGCACGAAAAAGAAGGCGAGCCCCAAGCCGTTGCAGGCGACCATTCGCCAGTCCAGGTCCCGACTGTGCGGTTGATGCACGCGTTCGGAATGCAGCAGCGTTCCGCATCCCCCGACCACGGTCACCAGGCTCCCGGCGCCTCCCCAGAGGATCGTTCGCCTCAATAAATCACGACGATGCATCAGCTTCCACCTCGCATGGATTCCGTTCGATGGGAGGCGGTCCCCGTCAGACACGCTCCGCCGAGGCTCTGTCCGAAAACCAAAAAACGGGTCGCGTCGCGACTCCGCTAGGTCCCTTCTCCCCCGCCGCGCAGCGGATCGCGGGGGAGAAGGAAAGGAGGAGGGGTGGTTTTTCGGACAGAGCCTACTATGGGGAAGAGCTATACCGAATCCTTTCGGCCGGCGGAAAGACCGATCCGCAGAGATCCGCGGCGCAGGGGATCCTTCGGCAAGCAACTTTCCGGTTCCCGCCCCCAGTGTTCGGAGAGAGCGCCGAAAGGGGCAGCGGCCCGCTCTTTTCGGATCGAGCCTGGAACGCCCCCCGCCGGTCGCCTACAACATCCCCGGCACGCCCGCCCTGACCTCGGCACGTGCGCCCGTCCTCCCCGAAGATCCCCCGCTCCCCAAAGGAATGCTCGTATGAGCGATGCCATTGCCCCCTACACCGCGGCCGACCTGGTCCGCTTCGCCCACACCGTCCCGTCGACGATGACGCTGCCGGAGCTGGAACGACAGCTGCTGGACAAACGGGTCAGCGGTTTTCCCGTCGTCGACGAAGGCAAGCTGGTCGGAATCGTCTCCCGCTCTGATATCGTTCGCCAGCTCTGTGTCGAACGGAAACTCGCCCAGACGACTTCCGACTTCTACCTCGACAGCGACGGCTTCCACGAACATCCGCTTGAATCGTTCGAGGAAATCGCCGATCGGGTCGGCGAACGCATCGAAGAACTCACGGTGCGCGATGTGATGATCCAAACTCCCCACTTCGTCGAGACGACAATGACCCTCGACAAGATCGCTGCCAAATTGGTCGACTTGCGGATCCACCGCCTGCTGGTGATCGACCAGGGCCAGCTGGCCGGGATCGTGACCTCCACCGACCTGGTCCGGTTGATCGCCGAGAAGAAGCTGCTGCGGCGATAACATCTCCCGCTGCGACCGCTCACCTCGCTCACAGCCCGGCAGGTGAAACGGTTCGCGCGCCGGTTATAATCTTAGGCGTTGCTGCCCCCTCTCCCTCCAACCTGGTTCCTCGGATGCTTCGCTGTTTAAGCCTGCTGTGCCTGCTGCTGCCGACCCCCTTATGCGTGGCGGCCGAACGCCCCAACGTGATCGTCATCATGACGGACGATCAGGGCTACGGTGACTTTGGCGTGACGGGCAATCCGGTGATCCGGACGCCCCATCTCGATGCCTTGGCCGAGGCCAGCGCCAGCCTCTCGAACTTTTACGTCAGCCCGGTCTGCGCCCCGACCCGCGCTTCGCTGATGACCGGGCGTTACAACTACCGGACGCGCGTCGTCGACACCTTCAAGGGGCGCGCCATGATGGAACCGGAAGAAGTCACCGTGGCGGAGGTCTTGCAACAAGCCGGCTACGCCACCGGGATCTTCGGCAAATGGCACCTGGGAGACAATTACCCGCTGCGACCGATCGACCAAGGCTTTGACACCTCGCTGATCCACGCCGGCGGCGGCCTGGCGCAGCCTTCCGAACCGCTGGAAAACAAGCGCCGCTACACCGACCCGATCCTCTTCCGCAATGGCCAACAGGTTCAGACCGAAGGCTACTGCACCGACGTCTACTTCGAGGCGGCACGCGACTTCATCGACCGCAATCAAGCAGCCGATCGTCCCTTCTTCATCTACTTGCCTACCAACGCCCCGCACGGCCCCTATCACGACGTACCGCAACAGCTGTACGACTACTACAAGTCAATCGATTTGACTCCGGTCCTGGAAGGCCGACCGCAAGACGCCGATCGGGTGGCGCGGATCTTTGCCATGATCGAAAACGTCGACCAGAACGTCGGGCAACTCCGTGCCCATTTGGCCGAACGGAAGTTGAGCGACAACACGTTGCTGATGTTCTTGGTCGATAACGGTCCCAATACGCGTCGCTACGTCGGCCCTTTTCGAGGCAAGAAGGCCGAAGTCCACGAAGGGGGCATTCGTAGCCCGCTGTGGGCGCACTGGCCCGCCCGCTTGCCCGCCGGGACGACCAGCGACCGCATCGCTGCCCATCTCGACGTGATGCCGACCGTGCTCGCCGCCGCGGGCGTCGCCGTGCCGGAAGACCTTGAACTCGACGGCCGCAACTTGTTGCCGCTGTTGGAAGGCCGCGATCCCGCCTGGCCCGATCGCCAGCTGGTGATCCAAGCCCACCGCGGCAATGCCCCGGTCCCCTTCCATCACTTTGCCCTCCGGACGCAACGCTGGAAACTGCTCCATCCGACCGGCTTCGGGCGGGAAACGATGCCGGAGAATGTTCCCTTCGAACTGTATGACATGGCGACCGATCAGGGAGAGACGATCAATCTGGCGGAGAGTCGCCCCGAACGGGTCGAGGCGCTGAAGGCGAAGTACTTGGCTTGGTTCGAAGATGTCTCGTCGACCCGTCCCGACAATTACGCCCCGCCGCGGATCGTGATCGGGACGGATCAAGATCCGCTCAGCGTGCTGACCAAACAGGACTGGCGACCCGGTGCCACCCCAGGCTGGGGCAGCCGCGGTAAATGGCTTGTCACCGCGCAGCAACCCGCCACCTACGACGTCGATGTGGTCTGGGAAGCACCCCTCGGTCCCGCCCGCGCGACGCTCCACGTCGGTGACCGCGACTACCCGATCCAGTGGCAAGCCAGCAGGCAACGCCTTGAATTCGACGGCATCGAGATCCCGGCCGGGGAGACCTCGATCGGGGTCACTGCTACCGCCGACGGGAAACCCCGCGACCCCTACCACGTTCGCCTCCGCCGTCAAGACTGAGCGTCTCTCCGGAAACCGCGTCATGCCTTTGGACGCTCTGCGTGCGGGCGGGCCGTGAAGCGTAAACGCCCCTTCAAGCCAGGACGCCGATCCGAGGAATCGAGCGGGATCTCGAAATGATAGATTCCCTGCTTCTGCTTGAGCGTGGCCTGCTGGTCCGGCACCCCCAGCTGCTGCTCCGTTTCGGGAAACCCGTAGCGGACCGTCCATTCCGTCCGCGGCGGATCGGCTTGCCGGTCGGGCGGTGTCGCCGTGATGTGAATCGCTTGCGTCAACAGATCGTCTCCCTCGTAGTAGCTGTCGAACCACAGCCGGCGATCGACGACATATTCCGGGACCTTGACCGAGACGGTTAAAGCGAACCCCAAACTGGGATCGTCCCGGTTGACGCGGGCATCGCTGCGAAGAAACAGCGAGAAGAGATGCGGATTGCGTTGGTGGGCTGGACCGTGCCCGACCAGTTGGTCGTATTGGCGAAAGATCGCCGATCCCTCCCGCACGACCCGGCGATGAATCATTCCAGGCAGTCCCCGCACCGCGACTTGGCATTCGATGTGGTAGGACGCGCGGACTTCACTGCCCGCTTCCTTTTTCTCCTGCAGCGGTCGCGGCAGGGTCACCTGGTCAACCTCCAAGACGCCGTCCACCCGCACGTCACCAAACAGAAAACGCGTGAGGTTTTGGTAGCCTTCTTCGCTGTTGACGATCCCGAACTGGCCGGAATGGCTGCGGTGGACGAAGGCTCGAGGAGCCTGCTCGATACTCCCGCCCTGCTTCGCCTGACTGAACACCGACGCGTTCTTGATCCGCACCAGCCCGTCGCTCATCGGGCCGACCAACCGCCGCGACCAGCCATACATCACCGCGTAATCTTGGTGGTTCGTCCCGATCAGCGTAAAGATTTTCTCGGCCGGGAACTGACCGTACAGGTTGTTCACCGCATCCTGTTTGATCGTCCACTTGGGCAGATCGAGGTAGTTGGCCATCCGACGGCGATTGAAATGGTTGGCATCGAGCGGGGCAAAGAACGAGGGAACGTTGCCGACGATCTCCAGCTCGATCCCGTTATGGGGCGTCGCATACGTGAAGACCTTGTCGACACAGGCCTTCG
>CAYNVI010000417.1:0-4778 GCA_964400585.1 uncultured Pirellulaceae bacterium
CGATTCGGTGAGGCGCCCCGGGATTTAACCAACGCCTTCCTGGAGGCGTACGCCGATCACATCGAAGGGGCCGCCGAGGCATTGGTCGAAGCCGCCCACGCCGAATCGGGACTGGCCAAACAGCCGCGCCTGGCCGATGTGGAATTGCCCCGGACCACCAACCAACTGCGGTTGGCCGCCGCGGCCGCCCGCTCGGGCGACTGGGCCCACGCGGTGATCGATACGAAAACCGGGATCCGCTCGTGCTACGAACCGCTGGGACCGGTCTGTGTCTTTGGCCCGAACAACTTCCCGTTTGCCTTCGGCAGTGCTTCGGGCGGGGACTTCGCCGCCGCCATCGCAGCCGGCAACCCGGTGATCGCCAAAGCCAATAGCTCCCATCCCGAAACGACGCGGTTGTTTGCGGAACAGGCGCTGGCAGCGGCCCAGCAAACCGGCGTTCCCGCCGCGACCGTGCAACTGTTGTATCGGACCAGCCACCAGGACGGCGAACGATTGGTCGCCGATCCTCGCTGCGGCGCAACCGGCTACACCGGCAGTCGCGGTGCCGGCCTGGCCCTCAAGGCGGCGGCCGATCGCGCGGGGAAACCGATCTACCTGGAACTCTCCAGCGTCAACCCCGTCGTGATCACCCCGGGGGCGCTGTCCGAGCGTCTCCCCGAACTGTGTGACCAATACCTGACCAGTGCCCTGATGGGCGCCGGCCAGTTCTGCACCAATCCCGGCGTCGTCGTGTTGCTCGCCAGCAGTGAAACCGAAGCCTTCATCGACGCCGTGCGGACCCGCTTTGCCGACACCAACCCGGGGACCCTGCTGTCCCCCGCGGTGGGCAAGAATCTGGTCAGCAGCATCAACACCCTGACCAAGGCCGGCGCAGAACTGCTCACCGGCGGAGGAGAACCTGCAGCCGATCGCTGCGCCCTGGCCAATACCCTCCTGCGGGCAACAGCCAGCCAATTCCTGGCCGATCCGGAGACGTTCCAGACCGAAGCGTTCGGCAACGCCGCGCTGTTTGTCGTGGCCGATTCGGTCGACGAGGCGACCGCCGCGATCGATGCCCTGGAAGGGAACCTGACCGGCTGCATCTACACCGCCACCGACGGCAGCGAGGAGGCCGCTTACGACCAACTGGCGTTTGCCCTGAAGCCCAAGGTCGGACGGCTGTTGAACGACAAAATGCCGACCGGAGTCGCCGTCAGCCCCGCCATGAATCACGGCGGTCCTTACCCGGCGACGGGCCACCCCGGGTTCACCGCCGTCGGCATCCCCAGTTCGATGATCCGCTTTGGCAAGCTGACCAGCTACGACAACGTGCGGGCCCACCGGCTTCCCGACTTGCTGCAAGATGCCAACCCCACCGGTCGAACCTGGCGCTCGGTCGATGGAGCCTGGTCGCAGGAGGCGGTCGCCAAGTGATCGTCGGTTCGCCAGCTGGGCTCTGTCCGAAAACCAAAAAACTGGTCGCGTCGCGACTCCGCTAGGTCCCTTCTCCCCCGCCGCGCAGCGGATCGCGGGGGAGAAGGAAAGGATGAGGAGTCGTTTTCGGACAGAGCCTAGCGTTTCGAGGTCCGCTTTCCTTGCGTCTTGGCGGTCCGCGGCGCCAAATCGCTGCGGGGCCGCAGGACGTAGACCTTGGGATCGTCGACGATAAAGCTGGTGCTCCAACGCTGGCCGTCATCCGCACTGCAGATGTTGTAGAAAAAGGTCCGGAAACGTTCGGCCCGATAGCTGTACGGAAACTGGCTGGTGATGTAATCGTCTTCGCTCAAGTCTTCGATGCCCGGCTTGGCATAGTAGTGCACCATCCCATCGGGCGTGACCGAGATCCCCATCGTCCACCACCCGGTCGTGGTGATCTGAGGCCCGCGGAAGTCGCCGCCCCGCCGATTGCTGCGAATCCGCAGGTAGGCATAGTCGTGCTCGCCTCCGCGACGCGACTTGTTTTCGAATTCGATAAACATCCCGGGCCAATAGACCTCGTTGCCCATCGCTTCCCGCTTCAAGCCGAAGAAGCCGGTCTCCTTCTCGACCATCGCGGTCGTTTCCAGGGCGAGCCGAAAGCCGAAATGCGGACCGCTCCGCTGTTCCCATTCGGCAACCGGCGGGAGGAACACGCGGGTGACGACGCTGGGGACTTCGGCGATCGACAACCGCCGACCGACCCGGTACTGCACGTTGGCGATGAAGTCATCCTGATGCATTTTTCCGCTCGGCCGCCCCGGGATCCCGGTGAACTTGGAACGGAGCAGCATCGCGTGCTGGCTGCCCGCCAGCCCCCCCTTCGGCGTCGGCACCTGCTTGACCACGTCGGGATGCCCCCGTTTGACCCCTTCGTACCAGCGACCGTTGGTGGTCCGGCCCATCGGGCCCCGCTGGTTTTCATCGATGTCCTCGGTGCTCTTCGGATCCCGGGGAACGTACTTCCAACTGGGATCTTCAAAATCGTCCCCGACCCCGGTCAACACCGAACCGGTGCCGGGCACCACCGGACGTTGGGCGTGCGCCGGAGTGGAAACCACGCCGAATCCCGCGGCAAGAAGAAGACCTGCGCATAAGGTAGTCCGTTTCATCGCTGCGATGATCCCGATTAAAAGTAGCATCGATAAATCCCTCCCCAGGGATACCATTCATCCATCCCAGAGAATCGGCAGATCTTGCCAGGAAACTTGAGCCGCAACGGGAACTGCGGTGGGCCTTGCCTTCGCGAACGTTGCCCCCGCAAAAGCGTGCAAAAAACGAGGGATGATCCCCACCAGGCGGACGCGACGCCGAGTGGGCGAAGGCAAGCTGCGAAAAAGCCGAGACGAGATCGCGCGGCGGGATCGCGGAGGCAGCGGTTCCCCGGCTATTCCGGCAGGATCCCCTAGCGGACCGCTCCACCGGGCAGCACGGCCTGCGCCGCCGCAAACGAGCGGGCGGTCACCAGGGCCGGATGAGCGGCCAACAACAGCACCAACAAAGGGGGCTGCTGGTCGACGATCTGCTGCAAGCGGACTTCATCCAGCCGCTCGGCCCGTGCCTCCCAGATCGCCCGATTCAACGAGGGACCGAAGGGACCGTAGGGGAGACGTTCGAGCGTTGCTTCACGGACGGCGAGGTACCGCCCGCGATCCCAAGGTCGATCGCTCGATTCGCCCAGCAGGGCGGCCGCTTCGCCGTAAGCCTCCTGCTGCTCGTAAACGTCGATCGCCAGCCCCTTGGCAAGCCCCTGACGGGGATCTTCCCGCAAGATGCTGGCCGCTTTCCGCAAGGCCCCGGCGGCATCCCCCTGGAACCAGCCTAGCCGAGCGGCGTCCAGCCGGACCGACACCGACATCGGGTTCAGCGTCACCGCCCGACGTGCCCAATCGGTCGCTTTCAGGCGGCCCAACGCCGCTTGATAGAAGGCGTATTCGTGGTGCGCCTGCCAGTAATTGGGCAGGCTCTGCAAAGACGCTTCGAAGAAGGGCTCGGCTTCGAGGAACTGATGATCGGCCTGCCACAACAAGATCGCGTTGGCGAGATTGACCAACGGCTCGCGCGAAATCGGCTCGCCTGCGGTCGTCAGCCCCATCGCGTCGCTGATCGCCTCCCGCGCTTGCCCGACCAGACGCTGACTCTCCTCCCCGGCGGTTCGTCCGGCCAGGGCGAGGGCCGCAAGTGCCAAGCCGGCATGGGCATCGACGAAGGCTGGGTCGAGCGTGCGGGCATGCTGAAAACAATCGATCGCCGAACGCATCCCGGCTTCGCTGTCGGGATCAAACCGCGCCTTGCCCCGCACCAGACAGAAAAAAGCATCTTCGTTTTCCGTCCGTCCGGTCCGCTTCAAAGCGGCCACCTGTTGCCCTACCTTCTCCGCCAGGATCGCCGCCGTATCGGTGCGGGCCAGCAGACTGGAGGGCTGGTCCGAATAGGCAAACCGCTCGCCCCACAGCACGGCTCCGTCACGCGGGTCGACCAACTGCAAATTGACCTCGCGGCGGGACCCTTCGCCCGCAACCTCTACCAACACGAGGCCCCCGACCCCCAACTCGTCGGCCAGGGCTCGCAACTGCTGCTTGTCGGTCGCCTCCGGACGGGAAGCGGCCGTCAGCGGGCGAAACGGCCGGACGTTCAGCGTCGGCAACTTGGCCAGTTCATTGACCAGCATCGCCGCGATCCGCTCCTCGTCGATCAGCCGCCGCGAGCCGACCGGCTGCCGCGATTCGCCTCCCAGTTGGTACCACGGCAACACCGCGATCGAATCGATCGAGGCGAAACGCGGCCCCCAAGACCCCGGCAGCGTGGAAGCCAGGGCGACCCCGGCGACCCCGCCCCCGATCAATTCCAACCACCGCCGCCGATCCAGCAAGTCGCTCTTGTCGCTGGGCCGTGGACTGCCGAGCGGCTGAGCCGCCGCGGGCAGACGGCTGGGTGGGGAGGGAGCCTGGGTGATCGAACCCGAGGCCGCGGCGGCCCGCGACACGCCCATCAAATGATCCTCGATCTCTCCCAAGCGGCCGGCCACCGCCAGGGCCGAGTTCGGCCGGCGGTCCATCGCTTTGGTCAGGCAGGCGTCGATCAAGGCCGCCAGCGGGGGCGCTTCGGCAGCGCGTTGCCGATCGATCGCCGGCGGCTGGTGCAGCACGCGGCCGATCGATTCGGCCACGGTGTTGCCTGGGAAAGCCCGACGCCCATAAAAGCATTCGTAGAGCACGCAGCCGAGGCTGAAAATATCGGCCGCCGGCGTCGCCTTCTGCCCGCGAGCCTGCTCCGGGGCCATATAGCCCGCCGTCCCCATCACAACCCCCGTCGCCGTC
>CAYNVI010000418.1:0-4763 GCA_964400585.1 uncultured Pirellulaceae bacterium
CGTCTGCATGATTGTGGGGGGGCATGTCGAGCTGATCTTCAGCGTGATCCGGGGCCACGAGATCAACGAGGGCTTCCTGGTCACCGGACTGCTATTTCCGTTGACCCTGCCTCCCTCGATTCCGTTATGGCAAGTGGCGGTCGGGATCACCTTCGGGGTGGTCGTCGCCAAAGAAGTCTTTGGCGGGACGGGACGGAACTTCCTGAACGTCGCGTTGACCTCCCGCGCCTTCCTGTACTTCGCCCATGCCGGTGACATCAGCGGCGATTCGGTCTGGACGGCGGTCGATGGCTACAGCGGGGCGACCGCCCTCGGCGCGCTCGCTGTGTCCAACCCAGCGGCCGCTGTCGATACGGGCGCAGTGCTCTCTTCGGCCGCCGCCCCGGTCACCTGGATGTCGGCCTTTTTGGGGACGATTCAGGGAAGTGTCGGCGAGACGAGCGCTTTGCTGTGTTTGGTGGGGGCAGGCATCCTGATCGCCGCCGGAATCGGCTCGTGGCGGATCATGGCGGGGGTCATTATCGGTGCCCTCGTGACCACCCTGCTGCTGAATCAAGTCTCCAGCGACACCAACCCGATGTTCCAGGTTCCTTTCTATTGGCATCTGGTGATCGGTAGTCTGGCCTTCGGGCTCGTCTACATGGCGACCGACCCGGTCAGTGCTTCGATGACCGAACCGGGGAAATGGGTCTACGGAGCCTTGATCGGCTTCATGACGATCCTGATTCGCGTGGTCAATCCCGCGTTCCCGGAAGGCGTGATGCTGGCGATCCTGTTCGGCAACGTGTTCGCGCCGCTGATCGATTATTTTGTCATTCAAGCCAACATCCGTCGGAGGGCCACCCGTTATGCCGCAGCGTGATTCCCTGATGGGCACCGTCTTGGTTGCCCTCGTCCTGTGCGTGATCTGCTCGCTGGGGGTCAGTGCCGCCGCGGTGCTGCTACGTCCGCTGCAGGAACAGAACAAGGTCCTCGACCGGCAACGCAACATCCTCGACGCCACCGGGATCGCGTACAGCGAAACCGGCAAAAACGCTTCGGAATTGAGCAAACAGCAGGTTCAGGAATACTACAGCGTGATCGAGGAGAAACTGGTCGATCTGGAAACCGGCAAGTACACCACCGAGGTCGATAAGGAGACCTACGAACCGCAAACCGCGATCAAGAGCGGCGACCCGGAGCTGGTGGTCCCGATCGAAGAGCCCGAATATCGGATCGGTTTCTCTCAGCGAGAGCGGATCAGCCGGGTTTACTTGGTCAAGGATTTCAACGATCCCACGGTGATCCGCCAAGTGGTCCTCCCCGTCTACGGCAAAGGCTTGTGGTCGACGCTTTACGGCTACCTCGCCTTGAAACGGGATCTGGAAACGGTTCAGGGACTGACCTTCTACGAGCACGGCGAAACGCCGGGGCTGGGCGGGGAGGTCGACAACACCAACTGGAAAGCCCAGTGGGTTGGACGCGAAGTGTTTGGGGAGGAAGGCAAGCCGAAACTCGGCGTCAGCAAAGGGCCGGCTCCGGAAGAGGACCCTTACCTGGTCGACGGCCTCTCGGGGGCAACGATCACCAGCAACGGGGTTACGAACCTGGTCCGATACTGGGTCAGCGACTCCGCCTTCGGTCCCTAC
Organism: uncultured Pirellulaceae bacterium; assembly: GCA_964400585.1. GTDB lineage: Bacteria > Planctomycetota > Planctomycetia > Pirellulales > Pirellulaceae > CAYNVI01. Next base: position 1,629 of record CAYNVI010000418.1, read on the forward strand.
CTGGACAACCTCGAGCAAGAATTCGAATCCGGTCAGCCGGTCCCCACGGTCGGCGGCAGCCAGGGTGATTCCGACGTCGCGTCGGCTACCGACGAGGAACCTCCGGTGGTCAACAGGAAAGCTCCCGACAACAACGCATCAACCGAGTAGATCCCATGGCGAAGAACAAAGCGGTCGATGTCCTCTTTGGACCGATCTTCAACAACAACCCGATCGCCTTGCAGATCCTCGGGATCTGCTCGGCGTTGGCGGTGACCACCAAGATGAGCACGGCGTTCGTGATGTGCGTCGCCGTGACCTTCGTGATCGCTTTCAGTAACTCGGCGGTCAGTGCGATCCGTCAATACATCCCCGGCAGCATCCGCATCATCGTGCAGATGACGGTGATCGCCTCGCTGGTGATCATCGTCGACCAGGTGCTGAAAGCCTTCCTGTTCGAAACCAGTAAGCAACTTTCGGTCTTTGTCGGTCTGATCATCACCAACTGCATCGTGATGGGTCGTGCCGAAGGATTCGCGATGAAGAACGGGGTGCCCGTCAGTTTCCTCGATGGGGTGGGCAACGGGCTCGGCTACAGCATGGTGTTGATGGTCGTCGCCTTTTTCCGCGAACTGATCGGCAGCGGCTCGCTGTTCGGCTTCGAAATCATGGAACTGTCGCGAGAAGGAGGTTGGTACGCCGCCAACAACCTGATGCTGCTGCCGCCCAGCGCATTTTTTATCATCGGTTTCTTGATCTGGGTGATTCGCGTGTTCCATCCCGAGCAAATCGAAGAAGCCTAAGTTTTCCGGAAAGCCTCTTCTGCTTCCTGCATTCTCTTAACGGTCGGTCGAGACCATGAACGAATTACTCAGCATCTTCATCAAAGCGGTTTTCATCGAAAACCTGGCGCTCGCCTTCTTCCTGGGCATGTGCACGTTCTTGGCCGTCTCCAAGAACGTGAAGACCGCCCTCGGGTTGGGCGTGGCGGTGATCGCGATTCAGACGATCACCGTTCCCGCCAATAACCTGATCTACAACCTGTTGCTCAAACCGGGGGCTCTCGATTGGGCCGTCGGTTCCGGATACGCCAACAGCATCGACCTCAGTTTCCTCGGCTTCATCAGTTACATCGGCGTGATCGCGGCGATGGTGCAGATCCTGGAAATGGTGCTCGACCGGTTTTTCCCCCCGCTTTACAACGCCCTGGGGATTTTCCTCCCGCTGATCACGGTGAACTGCGCCATCCTCGGTGGTTCGCTGTTCATGGTCGAACGCGACTACAACTTTGCGGAAAGCTGCGTGTACGGCCTCGGGTCGGGACTCGGCTGGGCCCTGGCGATCGCCGCCTTGGCCGGCATCCGCGAAAAAATGAAATACTCGGACGTCCCTCCCGGCCTCCGCGGCCTGGGGATCACCTTCATCACCGTCGGCCTGATGGCCCTGGCTTTCATGTCGTTCGGCGGCATTCAACTGTGATCGCCAAGCGCCGATTCGCGGTTCCTTTGTTATCCTAACTTTTGCAGCACATTGTCTTCACTGGTTGTCTTGCAATGCAAATAGATGTCGTATTTTGGGGCGTCGCGATGTTCACCTTGGTGATCCTCGCCTTGGTCGCCGTGATCCTCGTAGCCAAGAAACAACTGGTCCCCTCCGGTCCGGTCAAGATCTTGATCAACGATGACAAAGAGATCGAAGTCCCGGCGGGAGGTAAACTGTTGGGCGTTCTGGCCGACCAGGGGATCTTCGTCTCGAGTGCCTGCGGCGGCGGGGGGACCTGCGCCCAGTGCACCGTCCACGTCTGCGAAGGGGGCGGCGAAATCCTGGCCACGGAAAAGAACCACATCAACAACCGCGAAGCCCGCGAAGGCCTGCGGCTCAGTTGCCAGGTCGCAGTCAAGCAGGATATGAAGGTCGAGGTGCCCGAAGAGGCGCTCGAGACGAAGAAGTGGGAATGCACCGTCCGCAGCAACCGGAACGTGGCGACCTTCATTAAAGAGCTCGTCCTCGAACTGCCCGCCGGCGAAGAGGTCGGTTTTAAAGCGGGGGGCTACATCCAGATCGAATGCCCTCCCCACACCGTCCACTACCGCGACTTTAAAATCGAAGACAAGTTTCGCGGCGATTGGGACAAGTTCGATGTTTGGCGTTACACCTCGGTCGTCGATGAAGAAATCATCCGCGCCTACTCGATGGCGAACTACCCGGGTGAGCAAGGCATCATCATGCTGAACGTGCGGGTTGCGAGCCCGCCGCCAAGGATGCCCGATGTCCCGCCCGGCAAGATGTCGAGTTACATTTTCGGGCTCGAACCGGGCGACAAAGTCACGATCAGCGGTCCTTACGGCGAGTTCTTCATCAAGGACTCCGACGCCGAAATGGTCTACATCGGCGGCGGTGCCGGGATGGCCCCGCTGCGAAGTCACATCTTCGAACTCTTCAAGCGGCGGCGGACCGACCGCAAGGTTTCCTACTGGTACGGCGGACGCAGCCTGCGGGAACTGTTCTACATCGAGCATTTCCGCGAGATCGAAAAGGAATTCCCGAATTTCCAGTTCAATATCGCGCTCAGCGAGCCGATGCCCGAGGACAATTGGACGGGCTACGTGGGCTTCATCCACCAAGTCTTGCTCGATAATTACCTGAAGGAGCACCCGGCTCCCGAGGACATCGAGTACTACATCTGTGGTCCTCCGATGATGAACCAAGCCGTCTTCAAGATGCTCGATGACCTGGGCGTCGAACCGGAGAATATTGCCTTTGACGATTTCGGTGGATAGTCGCTCTTCAGGACGGCCCACCTCGCTTTGGCGGAGGGCATTCCAGAAGATGGCCTGGGCGTGCTGCGGGTTGCTGCTTGCCACCGGATGTGCGCCCCTCGCGTCATCCCCTGAAATGCCTCCTTTGGTCGAGTTCCAGGGGAGGACGATGGGGACGGTTTATACGGTCAAGATCTCCGACCCCCCGGTCGATCTTCCCGACGATTGGCGTCAGCAGGTCGACTTGGAACTCCGTCGCGTCAACGACCAGATGTCGACCTATCTCGAATCGTCCGAGCTGAGTCGCTTCAATCGGTCGAGCTCGACCGATTGGTTTGCGGTCTCCCCGGAAACGGCGGAAGTGGTCGCCTTCGCGTTGGAAGTTTCCGCGGCGACC
>CAYNVI010000419.1:0-4741 GCA_964400585.1 uncultured Pirellulaceae bacterium
GCTAGGAGCTAGGAGCTAGGAGCTAGGAGCTAGGAGCTAGGAGCTAGGAGCTAGGGGCTAGGGGTTGGGGGTTGGGGGGGCTAATCGAGGGCGAAGAACCCGTCGTAGCGTTCGGTCTTCATCCGGGCGATCGCTTCGATCTCTTTATTTCCGGTAAAGGCGGGCGTGAACAAAGCGTTTTCCCGCAGCGGCACGGTCACCCGTACTCTCAGCTCTTGCGTGTCGTCCGTCACCGCGGACCCGCCGTTGACCTCGATCGCAGCCCCCTGGGTGTTCAAAATTGCTAGGATCCTTTCTGCCTCGGCGATCGCGTCTTGCTCCGTCGCACCGGGAACCATCGCGGTCCGCGCGGCGAAATAGGCAGCGTCTTGAACCATGTTGCGGATCATGTTCAGCCGCGCGAACTCGATGCAGATAAACACGGTCAGGAACAGCACATTTGCCACAATCGCAAACTCGATGACCGAAACGCCGCACCGCCGCGCCTCGCCACCCCGGCGGCCAACGCCCCGCGGACGGGCCGGCCGGCATTGGCGGAAGCCTGCCGCGGGGCGACGCCTTGCCGGCAGCGAATTCGAGCGCTGGTGCGGGGCCCAGGCCGTTTGGCCGCGCAGGGGCAGTCTCGCGCAACACCTATTCATTGCCGTATTCCTTCCGCATGGTGACGCGGGCCTGGAGGTTCGCGTTTCGGAAGAATTGCGTCGCCGAAAGCAGGTTGCCGGCCGCCGGGACTTGGACGGTTAAAGTCACGTGATCGAGGGTCTCGGCATCGTCGAAACCATCTCCGCTGATCGTGACGACCTGCCCGGCGTCGTAAGTGATGTCGCGGTCATCCAGCAGCGCGGTCACGCGAGCGATTGCGTCCGCGTTGGTGCCTCCTTTGGGGCTGCCCGCCCGGGCACCCTCGTACGCCGCGATCGTCAGCGACTCTTTCAAAAACATGGCGCTGCAGAGGTCGATCGTGGCCACCGCCAGGGCGAATACCAGCGGGAGGCAGATCGCCAGTTCGACCGTGGCAACGGCTTGACGGGGCCTTGAGCGGGAAGGGGCTGCACGCATCGAATCGGTTGGCGGTTTTGGGGGAGCTGCGGAAGCTTGGGAAGGTTCGACAAACCTTCCCTCTAATAGGAAAGCTAGGTCACAAACCAACGCGGTGTGCCGATCCGGCGAAATTCGTGGCGTTTTGCTGGGCCCTCCCCTCCCCGGGCAGCCGATCCGAGGAGGCATGGTCTCGCCAGGGTGGTCGCCTCGCCCGCAAACGGGCGGGACCGTCGGCGAACGTGAGGGGCCGTCGGCAAACGGGCGGGGCCGTCGGCAAACGGGAGGGACCGCCTGCTGCGGCCCCGGCGAGCCGCCCTCGCCGGACATTCTCCGAATCTTTCTCGAATTCCCAAAAACAGCCGTTGACCATCTGAGGACCGGTGCTTAAATTCACCCGCTTCCCAACCGGGGATTTCGATCGCTTGGGGTCTGCCGCGTCGGCAGCGGTGCTGACGCAGGCCTCCCGTAGCGATCCACCGTCGTTTTACGTAACAACACAGTTCAAATTGTAAGTAGGTACTGCCGTGGCGGCCGGGTCACACGAAGTCATCCGAATTCGAATGGAAGCGTATGACCATTCCGTTCTGGATCAAAGTGCTCAGGACATCGTGGATACGGTCAAGCGCACGCATTCGGAGGTCCACGGGCCGATTCCGTTGCCTACTCGCGTCGAGCGATACACTGTTTTGTCTGGGCCGTTCGTCGATAAAAAGGCGCGGCAGCAGTTTGAGATCCGGACGCACAAGCGTCTGATCGACATTGTCCAGGCAACGGCGAAAACGATCGAGGCGTTGAATAAGCTCAGTTTGCCCGCCGGGGTCGATATCAAGATCAAGGCGACGGCCCGCTAATCGCGGCTGTTTGGCGTGTGAGTTTCGTGTTGAGGCTGGTGCCGCTTCCGGCGACGGTTCGGAAAGGTTCAGCAAAGGGTTCCCTGCTCGTCGCTCGGGTGGTGGTCCACTGTCATTTAAGACGTTCGGTACTCTCGTAGGTTCGGTAGATTCCAATTTGCAATGGAAGCCGGCCCGATAACCACCGCGGCGACGCTGTCGGGTTGGTTCGGGAGGCGACGCTCCAGAAAACATTAGAGGCGCAGAAGCAATGTCACGGGGAATCCTTGGCAAAAAGGTCGGGATGACGCAAGTCTATCGCGAAGACGGCACGGTCGTGCCGGTGACCGTCATTCAGGCGGGGCCTTGTCACGTCCTGCAGGTGCGCACTCCGGAGCGTGACGGCTATGAAGCCGTGCAGTTGGGGTTTGAGGACAAGCCACGTCGTTTGGCCGCTCGGAGTGAGCGGGGTCACGTCGCGAAGCTCGACAGCAAGCGGCAGAAGTCGCGGGCGGGTGTCGAGGCGGTGGCCAAGGCCGATGTAGAGCCGAAGCGGTTCGTTCGCGAATTCCGCGGTCCCTCGGATCTGGAAGTGGGAGCCGAAGTGACGGTTGGCGTCTTGGAAGGGGTGGCTCGGGTCGATGTGACCGGCACCAGCAAGGGTCGCGGTTTTGCTGGGGTGATGAAGCGTCACAACTTCAGCGGCCAGCGGGCCACGCACGGGGTGAAGAAGGTGCATCGGCATGCCGGGGGTACCGGTTGCAGTGCCTCGCCCAGTCGCGTCTTTAAGGGGCGGCGGATGGCCGGTCAGTACGGCAACGCCAAGTCAACTATGCGGAATCTGGAAGTGGTCCAGGTTGATTTAGAGAATAATTTGCTGTTGGTGCGTGGCGCAATCGCCGGCCCTGCCGGTGGTTATGTCTGCGTCAGTGAAACCAACAAGATGGGAAGCTAGCTGCTCGCCTGAAGGGGAGCGGTGGGTTTTCCAGGAAATGAAACAGTAAGAGCCGGAGTGACTCGGAAATGGCCAGCCTGAAGGTTTACGACGCCAGCGGCAAAGAGGTCGATACGTACGAGATCGACGCCGAGGCGATCGCGCCCAAGATCAACAAGCAGTTGCTGCACGACGTGGTCGTGATGTATCAGGCGAATCAGCGTCAGGGTTCGCACCACGCCAAGACGCGTGCGGACGTGGCGGGCAGCACCAAGAAGATGTACCGCCAGAAAGGGACGGGGAACGCCCGGGCCGGGAGTCGCCGGACGAACGTTCGTCGCGGTGGCGGTGTGGCTCATACGATTCGTCCCCGAGATTACAGCTATCGCCTCCCGCGGAAGGCCGTCAGGCTGGCGACGCGGATGGCGATCGCCTCGAAAATCAATGACGGTCAGGTGGTGGTCGTCGATAAATTGGCGTTCGGACAACCGAAGACAAAAGAGATGGCGGGGGTGCTGAAGGCGCTGGGCCTCGACAGTATGACCACGCTGGTGGCGACCGCGGCGCACGACGTCGGGGTCTACAAGAGCGGCCGCAATATCACGGGGGTCAGTGTTTCCCCGGTGCGTGATCTGAATGCGTTGTCGGTGCTCAAGCCGCGCCGCCTGCTGGTAACCCGCGAAGCGTTGGACAAGATCAAGGACGGTAGTTTCGCGAGTTAGCGACCACCGCCTTTGAGACGCTTTTTGAATACCCGTTTAGATGTGAATTTTGTGCCATGACTCGAATTCAACCTCCCGCCAAGCCCGCCGGCGGCCCGCAGTTGGAACCGCACCAGGTCTTGCTTCGTCCGTTGGTGACGGAGAAAGGGGTGCATCGGGCTGCACGGAATAACGCGTATGCGTTTGAGATTCACAGAAGTGCAACCAAACAGGACGTCAAGCAAGCCGTCGAGGAATTGTTTGACGTCGAAGTTGAGAAGGTGCGGACGCAGAATCGCAAGGGCAAGTCCCGGCGTTTCCGTTTTCGCGTCGGCCGGACCGGAGACTGGAAGCGCGCGATCGTGACGTTGAAGGACGAGCATCAGATCGACTTCTTCTAGCGTTCCCCGGCGGCACGCCCTTCACACCCTACCCTTTCGACCATTTTCGGATTGCTGAACAGTTATGGGCATTCGAGTTTACAAGCCGACTTCCGCTGGGCGACGCAATGCGTCGGTGAGCGACTTCGCCGATCTGACTCCCGGTGCCAGGCCGGAGCGTTCGTTGCTGCGTCCGAAGCCGAAGACCGGTGGCCGCAATAACCAGGGGAAGATTACCGCACGTCACCGCGGTGGTGGGCATAAGCAGAAATATCGCGTGGTCGATTTCCGTCGCACCAAGGATGGGATCGAGGCGAAGGTCGATTCGATCCAGTACGATCCGAATCGTTCGGCCCGCATTGCCTTGTTGCATTATGCGGACGGCGAAAAAAGCTATGTCGTCGCCCCCGCGACGCTGAAGCGTGGCGACAAGGTGATGAATGGTCCGGAGGCTCCGGTGGAAGTCGGTAACTGCCTTCCCTTGAAAAACATTCCTGTCGGATCCACCGTCTGCTGCGTCGAATTGCGGCCCGGTGGAGGTGCTTCGATGTGCCGCTCGGCCGGGACCGAAGCGGTGTTGATGGCCCGCGAGGCGGAATGGGCTCAGATCTCCCTGCCCAGTGGCGAAGTGCGGCGTGTGCCGAGCCGTTGCCGGGCGACGATCGGGCGGGTTGGCAACACCGAGCATGGCAAGGTTCGCCTCGGCAAGGCGGGACGTAGTCGTTGGCTCGGGCGTCGTCCGCATGTCCGCGGTACCGTGATGAACCCGGTCGACCACCCGCACGGTGGTGGTGAAGGTCGGACCAAGGGTGGTCGTCACCCGGTCAGCCCGCAGGGTAAGAGTGCCAAGGGGGG
>CAYNVI010000420.1:0-4730 GCA_964400585.1 uncultured Pirellulaceae bacterium
TTTGCACCGTGAAATCGGCCGCTTCGCCGGGCGGGATCGCGTGCCGTTCCAACAGCAACTGCTCGATCTGCTGGGTCGCTTGAGACATCAAACTGCCCGCGCGTGCCGAGACCATGATCGCGTGCACGTGATCGAAGGTCGATCCATACAAGCGTTTCCGCACCGTGGTATGGGGCAGCAGGACGACGTCGTCCTGATCGTCGCCCACCATGTTTGCCCCTTTCTTGTCGAGCACACCGATCACGCGAAAAGGAGTGTTCTTGACCCGGATCGACTGGCCGAGCGGATTGGTGGTTTGGAACAACTTGGCGATCAAGGTATGGCCGATCACGCAGACCTGGGCCCCCGAATCGATCTCGTATTCGGAAAAGAATCCGCCCGCGTCGAGCTGCCAGTTGCGGACGGTCAGGTAGTCCTTGCCAACCCCCAGCATCTCCTTGGGCGCCCAGTTCGCGTTGCCAAAGACGACTTGGCCTCCGGCTCCGACCACCGGCGAAGCGGCCAACACCGCGTTGCATTCCTGGCCGATCGACGCCGCATCGTCCGCCGTCAACGAAGGGACGCCCGACTGCCGCACCCCGCCGCGTCGACGACTGCCCGGCATCACCACGATCACATTGGTGCCGAGGGCCTCGAATTGATTCTGCACCAGCGCACTGGCGCTTTGACCGATCGACACCATCGTCGTCACGGCGGCAATCCCGATGACCACCCCCAGCACGGTCAACGCCGCCCGCATCTTGTTTTTCAACAGCGCGCGGACCGCGATCCGCAAGGTATCAAGCAGGCTCATTGGATTGCTCGCAACGAGAGGCCGAGGCAACCGCGAATTGGACCGTCCATCAGCTTTCCCGTCCCGTCACCAAGCGATCCTCGGGATCGAGTTTTCCCTTCACCAACTCCGCAAAGCGGCTATCGACCAGTCCGGTGACGATTTCCACCGCCCGCAGCTTCTCGCCGTCGACAACCCACACGTGACGCGTGTTGCGGGCGCGCAGCGATTTCGCTTTTTCAGGAGCCGAACGGTTCGCCTCCCCGTCCTCGTCGGGAGAGCTCGACCAGCGGGAGCCGTCGAGCAACTCCCGGTCCTGCGGGCGGACTTGCTGGAGGTCCTCGGGGTAAAAACGAAGCGCCGCATTGGGAATTTTCCAGACATCCTCGATCGAGTCGACCTCAAACGAGATGCTCGCCGTCATCCCGGGTAACAGCTTCAAAGCGGGATTCGCCGCCGCCACCACCACCGGATAGGTGACGACGTTCTGGTTCGTCACGCTGCTCATCCGGATCTGTTCGATCGTCCCTTCGAATAACAGGTCCGGGTACGAATCGACGGTAAAGGAGACGGGCCGTCCACTCTCCTCCGCCTGTTGGATCAAACCGATATCCGCCTCATCGACCGAAGCAAACACGTGGACCTTCTTGCGCAGATCGGGAGCAACCTTGAACAGTTCCGGGGTTTGGAACTGTGCCGCCAGCGTCTGGCCCGGATCGATCTGACGGTCGATCACGACCCCTTGGACGGGCGATTTGATCTCGGTGTATTCGAGGTTCGCCTGAGAGTTTTCCAGCGAGGCCTGGGCCTGCTGCACCGCCGCCTTCGCCAGTTTCCGCTGGGCTTGCAGGCTCTTTACTTCGAAGACCAATGCATCCATTTCGCGGTCGGAGAGGAAGTCTTCGTTTTTTCCCCGCAACCGCTCTCCACGGCTGTAGTTGTTCAGCGCTTGCCGCAATTGGGCTTCGACCCGCTCGACTTCGGCCTCCCGTGTCGCCAGCACCGCTTGATCGCGAGCGACGTTGGCCGCGAACAAGCGCGGATCGACCTTGGCGAGCAGTTCCCCTTTCTCGACCTCATCATTGAAATCGACATTCAACTCCACAATCGGTCCCGACACGAAGGAACCGACCGAAACGGAGAGGACCGGACGGACGGTCCCGGTCGCGTTGACAAACCGGGTCAGGTCCCCCCGCACCAGCGTCACCGTTTCCCACTCCACCCGGTTGCGCGCTTTCCAATAGCGGGCCAGGGGCCCATAAGCGGCCCCGCCTCCGGCAACCAGCAGGATCAAAATCAGCAGCCACTTGCCAAATCGTTTCATCGCCAGCCGTCGCTCGGATCCCCGCGAATGGAACAGTCCGCTTCCAGCGTACCAAGTTGTCGGGTTTCCGTCCGCCCAGCCCGCGGCTCCCGCCTGCCCGTACCCCGGCGGCCCTCTCCAGAGCGGCCCACAGGCGTGCGGGGCCGTCGCCCCGTCGGCGGCGAGAGGAACGCGTGCCGCGGCTGCCCAGGGCTACGGTTTGCGTCTCGGCAGGGGGGCGTCGTTCTCCTCCAGCCAACCGCTCAGGCGGGCATGAAGCCGGTCCCGTTGCGGGGGACGCTGCGCCGCCAGATTGTGCTGCTCGCCGAGGTCCTCCTGGAGGTTGTACAGCTGCAGCTCTCCCGTCTCGTAAAACTTCATCAGTTTCCAGGGCCCGGCCCGGATCACGCTGACCGGCGTCGTCCGCCAGGCCGCATTCGGGTAGCCGGGGAAGTGCCAGAAGAGCGCCTCGCGACCCAGCGTCGCCTGGGGATCGTCGAACAGCGGCAACAGACTGACGCCATCGAGCAAATAATCTTGAGGAGGCTCGATGCCGGCAGCGGCTAACCAAGTGGGATAGAAGTCGATTCCAATCACCGGTTCGGAAGAGACACCGCCGGCCTCGATCCGCCGCGGCCAGCGGACGATCAAGGGAACCCGAATGCCCCCCTCGTAGAACGACCCTTTGCCCGATTTGAGTGGTGCGTTGCTGGTGATGTCGTTATTGGCGTGTCCCATGAAGCCGTAGCTGCCTCGCCCCCCGTTGTCCGAATAAAACACGAAGATCGTGTTCTCGGTCAACTGCAGGCGGTCAAGCGTCTCCATCAGCTGCCCCACGCCGCGATCGAGCGAATCGATCATCGCCGCATACACGGGATGCTCGTGCCCGCCGGAACCCTGCTTCTGACGATACTTGGCAGTCCGAGCCGCCGGCGCCTGAAAGGGGGAATGGGGCGTGTAGTACGAAAGCTGCAGGTAGAAGGGCTGCTCGGCATGCGCTTCGATATAGTCCACCGCTTTTCGCGTCAAGTAATCGGTCAGGTACTCGCCAGGACGCGCATCGTCGATCTCGGGATTGTTGTTGGGCTGGAGGTAGCCCCCTTTCCAGCTGCCGGGATTCCCCGCGTTGTATCCGCCGATGTTGACCTCAAAACCCTGTTGGCGGGGCCCCGCTTGGGGCGGATCCCCGATATGCCATTTGCCGATGAATCCCGTCGCATAGCCCGCCGCTTGGAGCGCTTCGGCGATCACGATTTTTTCCGGCGGCAGGAAACGTCCGTTCTCGGCGGGAATCAATTCCCCCCGGCTCGGCGAACCGACATGGTAGATCGGTTGATGGGGATAGTACTGCCCGCTCATCAAGGCGGCCCGCGTCGGCGAGCAGTTTGCGCCGTTGCTGTAGGCTCGCGTGAACTTGATCCCTGCGGCCGCCAACCGATCGATCTGCGGCGTCTCGTAAAAGCCGCGGGCGAGCGGATCAAAGCAGTTGATGTCGGTCCAACCCAGATCGTCTGCGAGCACAAACACGATGTTGGGCGGGGCCGGCTGGTCGGGGCGGTCCACGCGGTCGGCGGCCGCGACGACCATCGGCTCCGAGACGGCCACGACCAGCAAAGCCGCCGCCCAGGAAAAAACGCGGAGGGACCTGGTTCTCGCGCCGCTTGGCTGGAACAAAGACATGGCTCTCGACTCGGGGCAAGGGAAACGGATTCCGCAGTATCCGCGGCGACTTTCCGCAGGTCAACGAATTCCCCATCCAACCACTTCGCTTTTCCCCTCAGAATCGGTAGGGTTGTGATCTGCTAGAAGCTGCGTTGCCTACAGGAAGTTGGGTTCGGTCGGAGAGCGAGGCGGCCGCTTCCTCCTCAACGGCTCATTTCTTCGCGAAGGAAAACATCCGATGGCTGAAATCCCCCAATCTGCACCCCAGGAGATGCGTGCCGCCAACCCGCCCAGCGGATCGAGCAAAGGTTGCTTGTGGGGATGCCTGCTCGTCGCCGGCTTGGGAGTCAGCCTGGTTCTCTGTGCCGGCATCGGAAGCTACTGGTTTCTCAGCAGTACGATCGCCAAATACACCGCCGACGCGCCGGCGGAACTCCCGACCGTCGAGTACGACGAGGCCCAGATGAGCGAACTGGAAAACCGCATCGAAACGTTCCAGCAAGAACTGAAAAGCGGCCAACCGCCGGCGGACGATCTGGTGCTGACCGCCGAAGAGATCAACGCCTTGATCGCCACCAACGAAGACTTTCGCGGAAGAGTCTTCGTCGAAATCGTCGACGGCCAGGTCAAGGGAGATGTCAGTTTTCCCCTCAGTCAGCTCCCCGGCGGCAGCGGACGCTACTTCAATGGCTCGGCGACCTTTGACGTTTCGATGGAAGACGGCGTGCTGATCGTGACCGCCCAGCAAGCCGAAGTGAACGGTTCCCCCGTCCCGGACACGATGATGCAAGGGATTCGTCAAGAGAACCTGGCGAAGGATCTATACAAGGATGCGGAGAACGCCAGGTTCATGCGTCAATTCGAAGATATTCGTATCGAAGATGACAAGTTCATCCTCCGCGTCAAGCGAGACCAAGAGGCGGGGGAATCGGCGGCAGCGGACGACGCCTCCAGCGACGCCACCCCCCCGACCGCCCCGCAGGAAGCAGAGCC
>CAYNVI010000421.1:0-4718 GCA_964400585.1 uncultured Pirellulaceae bacterium
ACCCGTCGTTCATTGCTAGGCCACGATCCTTCGTTGGAACAGATACCATTCCCCCACGATCAGGCCAAGCGAAACGAGGCAAAGGTAGAACCACCACGGCTTCCCGCCGGTGGTCGCCGCGGCACGTTCATCGGCCGCCTCGGTCGGTTTCCAGCGGGGGCGGAGGTCGCTTTCTGCGGGCTCCGTCAAGTTGACCGCCAGCGTGGCGGCGGGGCGATCGGCGGGGAACCGCGCATCGATCAACCGGTAGCGACCCAAGCGAGGGAACGGGCCGATCTGCATCCCTCGTTCTCCCACGATCAACGGGACAGACGACGCAGGACTCGTTTCTGCGGCCTCGGGTCCGCCTGGGAAGGGGCCTGCGAGCCGCCAGTCGGCCGCCGGGCCATCTGCTGCCGTCCGCTCGTCCAGCATCCCCGAGGTGTTCGCCCATCCCGGCGGCAGGTTGATGGTCGCGCCGCTAGCGACGGCGGCGGGAAGTGCTGCCGCCGTCGATCCCTCGCTGAGCCATTCGATGGCGTTGCTCATCAACACCGGGAAGGCGACGCGGAGCGGCAGGTCGCTGTGATCGAGTTCGCTTGCCAGGATGACGATCCGCCGCCTGCCGTCGGTCGACGCGGCCAGGATGGTGCCGCCTTCGGCACTCTTTAGCAAAGCTTGGCCCGCTGTCTTGAGACGCAGCGGGCGAACCCCGGACAGCGCCGTATCACGGAGTTGCACATTGGCAAGCAACAGCGAGCTTTCCGCTTGCTCGGCAACCAGGGTTTTCCCGACGACCGGATCGAGTTCCCAGAAGCGGCTGTCGGTTGGCGGTGCGATCACCAGCAACGGGCCGCGTGGCAAGGGGTCGGGTACCGCGCGATGGAGCACCGTGATTTGTCCTTGATCGCGGGCCGGCAGCCATCGTTCCTCGACCGACAGCTCGACGCGCGGCAGCGCTTCCAACGCTCGTGGCAAGAAAGGATCGGGGCTGGAGGTCACCAGGGAGACCGGGATCGGCGGTCGCGATGGCAAGATCGCCTCCGCCTGGTCATCGAGCGGAAAGGGATCGGGGCTGGTCAACTCGGCCCGCACGATCCCCCCGGCAGCTGCGGCATACTGGAACGTGGTTTGTCGGCGTTCCTCGGCGGCCAGGCGATAGGGATGCACATCGAGCAGGCGGTCATTGTGGCGAAGGCGAAGCCGGCCCTCGACAGCCTCGGCCCCCAAATTCTGCCATGTGATCAAGATCGAATACTCGAGCGGATCGACGGGCGATCGTCGGACCTGAAACTGCGTGATCGCCACATTGGAAAGGGGCTCACCCACCACGATCGACCGCAGGTCTCCGGTTCCTTCGCGAGCCATCCCGTCGCGGGCCATCGCCTCCAAAGGTGGGGCACAGCCATCGCTGATCACCAGCAGTTGCCGCCGTTGGGGGTCCGGAGCCAGTCGCCGCGCGGTGGCGATCGCCTCGGTCAGGCGACCGATCCCATCGGTGACGGCAAGCCCGTCGAGCGCGGCTTTCACCCGGGGCGTGAAGTCGGTCATGCCGGCGACGACTTCGACTTGATTGCCGGCGGTGATGACGCCCCATTGATCTCCGGGACGGGAGGCGGCGAGTTGCCTCCGGGCCGCCGCCAAAGCGGCTTCCCAGCGGGGCCGCGAATCGGTGGGGGAGCAGGGAGCCTGCATGCTGGCCGAAACGTCAAGGATCAACACGCGTTGGAAGCTCGCCTCGCCGGTTCCCGAACGCACCGGATCGACCAGGGCGGCCACCAGCAATGCGACAAAGGCGAGCTGCAGGAGGAGGCTGAGCCAATGCCGCAGTCGGAAGGAGAGCGCGCGCCGGCGGGTGGCCGAACCGGCAGCTTCCCAAAACTGCAAAGTGCCGACCGTGGCTCGCCGGATGCGCGTTCGCAGCAAGTAGCAGGCGATGATCGGGATCACGGCGGCGAGCCACACCCAGCGTTCCGGCGACAGCAAGCTCATCCGGTTACGACTCCCGAGGTGCGCATCATCTGCAGGAGGGCCTGGTCATAAGGCACGTCGGTCGTCGTGCGGGTGTGGCTCAACCCGTAGCGGCGGCAGTAGCCCTCGATGTCTTCGACGAAAGCGGCGAACCGAGCTCGATAACGACGCAGGACCGCTTCGTTGACCGTCAGCGTCTGACGTTGCCCGGTTTCGATGTCTTCCAGTTCCACATCGCCCAGTCGCTGCGGAGAAGCTTCTTCTTGCGTGTGGATCTGGATCACATGCGGTTCAAACTGCAGATGCCGAAGGCGGTCGATGCCGGCGCGGAAACCGTCCTGATCGAACAGGTCGCTGATCAACAGGACCAGTCCGGTGCGCGGGGCCCGCCGTCCAAATTCACGGACGACCGCCTCCAAGTCGGTGCGTGCCCCGCCGGTTTGCAGATTTTCCAGATAACGCAGCAAGCCGAGCACATTGTTTTTCCCCCGCATCAACGGCAAGCTGTTTCGCGGACGCTGGTCGTAAGGAACGATCGAGACCCGATCGAGGTCCGCCAGGGCGATGTAGGCGAGCGCGGCGGCGAGCTGCCGCGCATAGGTGAATTTATGGGGACGCCCCACGTCCATGCTCTTGCTCGCATCGAGCAGGATATAGACATGCAGGTCTTCCTCTTCCTGGAACCGCTTCAGCAGCAGGTCGCCGTGGCGGGCATAGACTTGCCAGTCGAGGTGCCGCAGGTCATCGCCTTGGACGTATTCGCGATGTTCGGCAAACTCCACCCCGCCACCGCTCCGCCGTGTCCGCCGCTGGGCGAGCAACTGCCCTTGGAAGAGACGTTGGGAGGAGAGCGAGAGATATTCCAAGCGCTGCAGGAAGGCCGAATCAAACATGGACGTCCCGGGCGGGGTTAAGCGACTTCGCCGGGGGCAGATTCGGCATCATCCGAAGCCACCGCGTCGACGCTTGAGGCGGGCGCGGGGCGGACCGCCAAGGCGCTTTCCCGCACCAGACCCATCGCCTGGGCCGGTAATCGCACGTGCACCGTCATGCGGTCTTCATCGAATGTCCGCGAGAGGACTTCGCCCTGCGCCGCCAAATGCGCCAGCAGCCGACCGTTCGCGGGATCGATGTCGATTTCCAAGTCAAGGAATCCTCGGCTGAGGGCTTCGCTGACCCGTTCGGTCAAGTCGGCAAACCCCGCCTGCGTCTTCGCGCTCACCGCGATCGCATTCGGGTAGCGGTCGAAGATCCGATCGAGCATCTCAGGCGAGGCGACGCGATCGACTTTGTTCAGCACCAGCAAAGTGTCCTTCTCTTCGATGCCGATCTCTTCCAAAACCCGGAAGACCGCCGAGATCTGTTCGAAGACCGCCGGATTACTGGCATCGGCGACATGCAGCAACAAGTCGGCTTGCCGCGTCTCTTCCAACGTCGCTTTGAAACTGGCGACCAGACCGTGGGGGAGATCGCGGATGAAGCCGACCGTATCGCTGAGCAGGACGGGCCCCCAGCCGTTCAGTTGCCAGCGGCGGGTGCGGGTGTCGAGGGTCGCAAACAGCTTGTTGGCGGCCATCACGCCGGCATCGGTCAAGGCGTTCATCAACGTGCTCTTGCCGGCATTGGTGTAGCCGACCAGCGACACGGTGGCGGTTTCGTCGCGGGCGGCCACTTGCCGCTCGCGCCGCCGTTCCACCTTGTTCAGGTCGGTCTTCAGGTCGTGGATCCGTTTGAGCGCTAAGCGGCGGTCGACCTCCAATTGCTTTTCGCCGGGACCGCGCATCCCGACGCCCATCGATTGGCGGGAGAGGTGGGTCCACATCCGTTTGAGCCGGGGCAGCGAGTATTCGAGCTGGGCCAATTCGACCGCCAACCGCGCTTCGTAGGTGCGGGCTCCGGCGGCGAAGATATCGAGGATCAACTCGGTGCGATCGAGGATCTTGGCGTGGACCGCCTTTTCCAGATTGCGCACCTGGCCCGGAGACAAGTCGTTATCGAAGATCACCACCTCAGCGTCGTGGCGTTTGACCAATTCGGCCAGCTCTTCGACTTTGCCTTTGCCGAGGAACGTCTTTTGGTCGGGAGTCGCTCGTTTTTGCAGGACGCGGTCGACGACCTCGGTTCCGGCGGTCGTCGCCAACCCTTCCAATTCGTCAAAGGGGTCGCCGTCGACGCGTTGGTCGCCGAGCAAGAGCCTCGCCAAAATACAGCGTTCGCTGACGACCTCGTCGCCTCTCAGTTCTTCATGCACGATGGAAAAAGTGCCTCCTTCCAGGATGGGAGCGAAGGACGCCGAGCGGGCGTCCTTACCCCCGCATTATAGGCGGGATATCGTCTTCCGTCTGTCGGGGTGGGGACCCGGCCGGCCGGGGCCAGGTTCGCGGAATTCGCCGTGCTCCGGAAATCGTTTCGCGACTCCGCGATATCCCTTCTCCGCCGTCGCCCCGGGGATCGCGGGGCAGAAGGAGAGGATGCGGGGCCGTTGGCGGACGGAGGCTAGCGGTCGAAGGTTGCCTTGCCCCGCAAAATGTGGTGGTAGTGCTGGGCAAACCGATGCGATTCATCCCGCACGTATTGGAGGATCCGGAGGGCAAACGCATTGCGGCTGAGCCGCAACGGTTCGGTCTGGCCGGGGCGATAGATTTCTTCCTCGCGTTTGGCGAGCGAGATCACGACGGGGGGCTCGATGTCCTGATCGCGGAAGGCAGCCATCGCCCCGCCCAGCTCCCCCCTGCCTCCAGCGATCAGCAGGATAGCGGGAAAGGCTC
>CAYNVI010000422.1:0-4704 GCA_964400585.1 uncultured Pirellulaceae bacterium
ATCTCGATGTCGTCCTGCATGGCGATTTGACCGGGGGCGGCAGTCATCTGATCGTGCCGCATCCCCGTTACACCGCCCGCACCTTCGTGCTGGAGCCCGCCTGCGACGTTGCCAGCGGGTGGCGCGACCCCCGTTTCGGTTGGACTCTCGAACAGTTGACCGCCCATCTCCGCGGCGGGGTTCCTTCTTTGGCCCTGGTCGGTGGCGACGCGGCAGTCCGAGAGACCCTGTGCCGGCGGGTGGCGGCGCGTTTCTCCGCCGCTTGGTTCGCCGAACCGGAGTTTGTTTCGCCGCTCTCGCTGCGCGGGACCGCTCCGCTGGTCCGCCCCCGGCCGCCCGCGGAGACCGAGCAGGCGGAAGCCGCAGACGCAGACTCGGACGCAACGGCCGCCGGTCCGCTCGATCCCCTCACGGGAGGCCCACCGATCGAGCCAGGCGATGCGGAACGCTGGCTGTCGGCCTACGTTCCCCCGCTTCCTCCCGGCGGCTCCCCCGCCGCGTTTGCCCCCGGCACCCCGCGGCTGATCGCCCGGCTGCAGTGGACCGACGAAGCCTCGCGGTGGCCTGCCCCCCATCAAATGTGGCCGCGGAGCGGGCATTGGCCCGAATACCGCCTCGAGATCAACGACCTCGAGTGGGCCGTCAATGAGCTCGGATCGGCGTTTGCCTCGATGCGTTGTCCGGTCCGTCCGGTGACGGATGACGGGCACTGGTTTTCCACCTAAACTCAGGACCGATCCGGAAAGCGAGCAGCCGGCCGCGGGGCGGTTCCGACGGTTCCCTGCCGCCCGCTGACGCGAGGCAGCGGGGGCGGGTGAGGCCGTTTCCGGAAAGGCATTCCTTCCCTCTTTTTTTAGTCAGGATGTGGCAATGGCAGGCCTTCACCCCCAAAAGACGTTGGTCCCGGTCGACTTCAGCGACCTTTCTCTCCGCGCCTTGCAGCAAGCCGTCGAGATCGCCGGCGACCGGCCGATCCATGCGGTCCACGTGTTGCCGGAGATGAGCAACGTCGATCCGGGCGTGCTGTACGGGACGGTGACCGATGCCACCCGGAAGGCCAACCTGGAAAAGCATCTGACCAAGGTGCTGGAGGAACACGGCCTGGGGCAGATCCAGCCCCACGCCCTGATCGGCGATGCAGGACGCCAACTGGCAAAATTTGCCGAGCAGGAACAGGTCGACTTGATTGTGATCCCCTCGCACGGGCACGGTTTCTTCAAGCATATGCTGCTCGGCTCGGTCGCCGAACGGGTCATCCGCCTGGCCCATTGCCCCGTGTTGGTGCTCCGCGATTAGCCGCTTTTCGTGAGCGGATTGGGCGCTAGCCCCCGGCCTTTCCGCGACGGGCCGGCGGCTAGCGCCGAAACCGCTCAAATGATCGATACACACCGTGAAACACGGGATTTAGATCGAAAAGTGGCGCTGTCCAGCTAGCCGCATCATTTCCTCGGATCACCTACTTCTCGCGCACCTACTTCAGGATCAAATGCTTCAGGATCACCATGGATTGGGATAACCTCATCGGCCATGCGGAGCAACGGGCGTGGTTTGCCGAAGCGATCGCCAAACACCGTCTCGGCGGGAGCTTCCTCTTCACCGGTCCCCCCGGCGTGGGAAAGTCGACGTTTGCCCTGCTGCTGGCCAAGACCTTGCTCTGCGAGACCCAACCCGCCGCCGCGATGCAGCCCTGCAACCGCTGCGACGCTTGCGCGCAGGTGGAAGCGGCGACGCACCCCGATTTGTTGCAGGTCGCCAAACCGGAGAATCGCGCGACGATTCCGGTCGAGTTGCTGATCGGTCGGCGTGAGGCCCGGATGCAAGAGGGACTATGTCACGACATCCGGCTGCGTCCGTTCCGCAATCGGCGGCGGATCGCGATCATTCAGGATGCCGATGATATCAGCCAGGAAGCGGGCAATTGTTTGCTGAAAACGTTGGAAGAACCCCCGCCGCATGCGATCCTGATCTTGATCGGGACCAGCGAGCAGCGTCAATTACCGACGATTCGTTCCCGTTGCCAGACGATCCGCTTTCAAGCTCCAGCGGGCGAGGCCGGCGCAGCCTTGCTGCGGGCTCGGGGGGTGACGGTCGATGATCCGGAACAGGCGCGGCGCGCGATCGAGCTTGCCGGAGGCGACATGGACCACGCCGCCGCCCTACTGGAACCCGAGGCGGGGGCCTTCCGGCAAAGCTTTGCCGAATTGCTCGGGCGGCCTCTGCTCGATGCCAACGCCCTCGCCAAAATGATTTCGGCGTACGTCGACGAGGCGGGCAAGGAAGCGAGCAAACGCCGCCATCGGATGCGTGAGGTGTTTGGCGTCTCCGTCCAGTTTTACCGCCAGCGGCTGCGGGCCCTGGCGGCGGAACCGCCGGTTCGGCCCAGCGATCTGTATCGCCTCGACCGCTCGCTCGACGCCTTGAACGAAGTCGATCGCAATGCCAACCAGACGACCCTGATCGAGGCCTGGGCGGTCGACATGCAACGGGGACGGAATTCTTGAAAATCCGCCTTGTGGCCTAGTCGCGGGAAAGGTTAGTTACCCAACCTCCTGTAGCCTGCCGACATTTGGAAAGGAGTCCAGAATGCCGCGATGGCTGGCGCTACGCCTATTGTTTTCGCTGCTTGCCGCTTGCACCACGCTCACCCCTGCTTCCTCGCTGGCCCAAATGGGCATGGGAGGCGGAGGCGGTGGAGTGCCAGGTGCGCCTGCCGGTTTGCAAAAACCGAAGTTTCGCGACCATCTCAACCAGACGGGTGGGCTCCGCGTGCGCCGGGAAAAAGGGGATTCCGTGGTCGCCGGGGTAGCGATCCGCGGCAATCGCGTGATCGGCACCGAACGGATCACCCAGTTGCTGGAGACGCGAGCCGAGCGGGTCTTTGACCCGGAGACGGTGCTGAGCGATGTCCGCAAATTGAACGAATTCGGAGCTTTCGATTCGGTCCGCTACAAGATCGAGGACCGGTCCGAAGGGAAGTGGGTGACCTTCATCGTCTCCGAATTGCCGACCATCTCGGCGGTCCATTTTCACGGCAACCGCGCGATGAACGATCGCGAACTGCAGGGCCGCGCCGGCCTCGAGCCCAAAGACCCGCTCAGCGAGTTCGCCATCGAATCGGCACTCCGCCGGATCCGCGACTACTACCTCGAAAAAGGGTTCAACCAGGTTTCGATCGAAACCGTGATGGGTGTCGAGGGAGACCCGCGGGCCGTCGTCTTTCGAATCAACGAAGGGCCGCTGGAACGGATCGCCAAAATCAAGATGGTCGGAAACACGATCAGCAGCGAAGCCCGTCTGAAAAAGATCGTCCAATCACGCGACACGTTCATGAAGGTCGGTTCTTACATCGGCAACACCGCCAAGCTGCGGGAGATCGACGCCGATGTCGACCGCCTGACGCTCTACTATCGCAACCTCGGGTTCCTCACCGCCCAAGTCAGCCGGCAAATCGAATACGACGAATCGGGCAAGTGGCTGACGGTCACCTTCGTGATCGTCGAAGGGGACCGCTTTGCCGTGAACAGCCTGCAGTTTGTGGGCAACCGCTTCGTCGAGACGCCCGAGCTGCGGCAGCGGATGGAGTTGCAAGTCGGGGAATCCTTCTCGGGGACGACGTTACAGCTCGATGTCAACGAGATTGTCTACGGCTACGGTTCGCTCGGCTTCATCTATGCGGATGTGGAAACCAAACTCAGCATGGTCGCCGGCGAAGAGAACAAGGTCGACGTCATCTTCCAAATCGAAGAGGGCGACCGTTGGAAAATCGGGCGCATCCTGGCTCAGATCGAAGGCGAACCGCACCTGATCCAGGAGACTTACCTGTTGAATCAGATCGATTTGGTCGAAGGCCAGTACTTCGACCGTCGCAAACTGGAAACGAACCGTCGCCGGCTGACGAACTTGCAGGTCTTTGAGAACAACCCGTCGATCGCCGATCCGCCGGACATCAAAGTCGTTCCCCGCGACGAGGCGTTCGAATATTGAGGATCCGCCGGCCCCTTTGCCAGCCGCCGCCGCCGGTCGCCCGCGGCCTGCCCGCTCCAGAAAGCGGCTACCGGGCGGGCGTGGCCGGCATGCCGACGCTGCTTCGACCATCCACCTTGCTGACTACGAGCGTAATGCACGATGCGGTTTGAGCGTACTTGCCATCCTGATCACTCGCCGCCATCCCTTCTCGGTTGGGACGATCCCCCTATGACCAATTGCTTCGCCTTTCGGATCCTTGGGCGCTGGATGCTAGCCGCCTGCTTGCTAGGTGGAAGCCTGGGCTGCGCCCGGCTCCCGAGCTACCGGGGCGAGGCCCCCCAGCCGCCTGCCGGCCACGGCAGCGTGGGGCCTGCCGCCCGTCCGCTGGGTCAGAGTCCCAGCCGGCCCGCCACTTCGCCACCGCCGGCAGGCGGCGGCCAGGAGGTCATCCGGGGCCAAGGGGGCCTGACCCTACCGGCCGGCTTCGACGTGGCGGCCGACGGAGGTCGGCATAACCGGGCCCCGCTGCCGGTCAGTGGGACTCCCTCCCAAACCGTCGCCCAGAACCGCCTGCCGCCGCCGCCGGGGAATCCTGCCGCCGCTGCCGGGCCGGCCCCCTACCAAGCGAACCAACCGCCGGCCAACACGCTCCCCCCGCCCCCTGCGCCGCGGGCCGATCCCCCTTCGATCTATAACGGGGCCCCCGTCCCAACCTCGCCCCCGATCTCCGTCATGCCG
>CAYNVI010000423.1:0-4668 GCA_964400585.1 uncultured Pirellulaceae bacterium
TCGGGCAGCCGGGGAAGTCGCCCGAGGCTCTGCAACGAAGAATTTTTCGGTGGGACTTGCGGAGGCTTTGCCGGGGCACGGATCGCCGCACCGGCTCCCCCACCACCCGATTCTCTCGTTGCTTCCCGACATTCTATGCCAAATCCGTCGTCTCGATCAGGCAAGGCCTCCCCCTCCCAGGCAATGCTCCGCGCCGACTCGTTATTCTCCGGGTTGGCGGTGATGCTGGTGATGACGGTCCTGCAACGCGCGATCGGGCTGTTTCGGGGGGTCGCCTTCTGTCGGTTGCTCGACGCGGAACGGCTGGGCCAATGGGCGATGGCGTTCGGGTTCATCGCCTTGGTAACCCCGATGCTGCTGCTGGGGATCCCCGGCTCGCTGCCGCGGTATGTCGAAGCCTTTCGCCGCCAAGGGCAGCTGCGTCCCTTCCTGTTCCGGATCGTCGGGCTGACAGGCTTGTTGATCAGCACCGCGGTCACCGTGATCTGGCTGTTCCCCCAGCCCGTCGCTTGGCTTGTCTTTCGGGCCCCTTCGGAGCCGTCGCTGGTCCGCGCGGTCGGCGCGGCGGTTTTGGCGTTCGTAATCTTCAACACCCTTAACGAATTGATCTCGTCGCTCCGTCAGGTCCGCGTCGTTTCGCTGATGCAGTTCCTGCAAAGCACCAGCTTCACGCTGATCGGCGTCCTTTGGCTCAGCCGAGGAGGCGGGTTGGTCGGACTGATTTTTGGATTTGCCGCAGCCACGCTGCTGGGAAGCTTGCCCGGTTGGTGGCTGCTGCTGCGGTACCGTCAGACGACCCTGCCGGCGAGCGAAACTGCGCTCGATACGGGCAAGATGTGGCGGCGCGTGCTCCCTTACGCGGCGGCGCTGTGGATGATGAACGTCCTGAGCAATACCTTCCAACTCTCCGATCGCTACATGATGCTCCATTTCGGAGGGGGCGAGCCGGCCAGCGGGCAGGCGATGGTCGGGCAATATCACACCGCCTGCATCATCCCCGGTTTGCTGCTCAGTCTGGGCTTGATGATCGGCGGCATCTTGATGCCTTACCTGACGGCCGATTGGGAAGCTGGCCGAAAGCAGGCCGTGACCGACCGCCTGCGGCAAATGCTGCTGGGGGTTGCGATCCTGTTTACGCTCGGAGCCACCGTCGCCCTGGCACTCGCCCCCACGCTGTTCGCCTGGGTCTTCAGCGGACGCTACCTCGCCGCCTTGGCGGTGCTGCCACTCGCCTTTGTTTTCTCGATTTGGCTGGCCCTCAGCCAGATCGCTCAGAACTACCTGTGGGTGGTCGAACGCGGCAAACTGGTGGGGATCGCCGTCGCCGTCGGCTTGGTCACCAATCTCTTCTGCAATGCCACCTTGATGCCCCGCTTCGGGTTATTCGGGGCCGTGTTGGCCACGCTGATCGCCCACGGAGTCGCCTTCGCCGGGATTTGGTGGGCGATGCACCGGACCGGCTTCCCGCTCGATCGGACTTGCCTCTGGACCAGCCTGTTGCCGTTTACCCTACTGGGGGGACCGCTGATTGCCTTGGTCGCCGTGTTGGCCTGCTTGGCGACCAGCCAGCAAGCCCGCGACTGGCTGCGCGTGGCGCTCGCGGAAGTCGAAGCACGCCTTCCCGGCCGCCGTCTCCGGCATCCCTGATGCCCGCTTGGCAGGATCGAACCGCGGCGCGGAAACGCCACCTGCAACGGTTGGATGTCTCCCCACGCCTGCAACGGCTGCATCGCTCGCTTAACGTTTCTTGATTTGACACCCCCGGGGGGTCGATGCTGATCATGGGGTGTTCGACCATCAGCCCTGTGCCGCCCGCCCGGTCTCTCCCGCTCGCTCGAGATTCAAAAGGAAAGGAGTCCCATGTCCAAATCGGCTGCCGCCACCGCCGCGTCGCTACAGACAGAACGCTCCCGTCACTTGGGGCGTGACCTGGCCGGGATCGCGCTGGCGGCGGTGACCTTGTTCCTGGCGACAGCCGTGCTGAGCTACGATCCCGGCGACCCGGTCGATCCCCCAGTCTGGCCGCTCAGCCGTCTCTTCACTCCCGACACGTCGGTCTACCCCGGAAACGACACGATCCATAATGCCTGCGGCTACTGGGGGGCATTGTTCGCAGCGGCGTTGCTGGAAGGGATCGGCCTCGCCGCGGGATTCGTGATCGCCGGGATCGGAGGGCTCGCGGTGGCTTTGATCATGCGCGGGGGAGTGCAGGCGGTGGTCCTCCGTTCGCTGGGAGGCACCCTGGTCCTGATCGCCGTCAGCACGGCCGCGGCGATGTTTCCCTGGCAACCGAGCGGCTTTCCCGCGATCGGGGCGGGGGGGCACCTGGGTGCGATGACGAGCCTCTGGCTTGCCGAGCATTTCGCCACCTTGGGCGGCTGGATCCTGACCTGCACGGTGCTCGCCTTCGGCACCTTATTGACGACCGATTACGTGCTCCTGCAGGCCGGGCAAAAGGCGCTGCGGGGCGGCGCGCAGGCATCGGCCAAGGGGATCCGCCGCGTTCGTTCCGCCCTTCCCCAGCGACCTCGTCAGCCCTTCACCGATGGGGCGGAAAACGCCGATGAGGTGATCATCGGCCGCGCAGGATCGGCCGCGGAGCGCGAGACCGTCCCGCCGGCCGCCTCCAGCGAGGAACCGCCGATTCGCATCCGGGGTCGGGGCGTCGACGAGATCGCCGAAGCCGCACCGGAAAGCACGCCGGCGGCGGCCCCCCCCACCGTCGAAGCGGGTCCCGAAGCAACGTTGCCCGCAGCCGACGAGCGAACCGCCGAGGAAGCCGACGAGGCAACCGACGCAGCGATCGACGAAGACGACGAGCAGCCCGCCTCCTCGGTCCGCACCGTCGAGGTCGACGGGGAAGAGAAGATCGTCCGGCAAGACCAGGCCCATCCCGCACCGAACATCCGCGTCAAAGCGCCAAAGAAGCCGCAAGATGAACGGCAACAGGTCTTCGATCAGGTCCAGGAGGATCTTCCCGAGGGGGTCGACCAGTACGCGCTGCCGAGCCTGGAATTGCTGACCGAATCGGACGACATCTGCTACGACGATCAGCTCCGCGAGGTCCGGCGGAAGGCCAAAATCTTAGAGGAGACCTTCCGCCACTTCGGCTTCAACATCCGGGTCGTCGAGATCGAGACGGGGCCCGTGATCGCGCAGTACGAGGTCGAATTGGAAGCGGGGCTGCGGCTGAGTAAAATCACCGGGCTCGCCGACGACCTGGCGATCGCCCTCCGCGTCCCCAGCGTCCGGATCGTCGCCCCGATCCCTGGCAAGAATACGCTAGGCATCGAGGTCCCCAACGAAACCCGGCAAGTCGTGCGATTGCGCGAGGTGATCGAAGAGGCGAGCGCGTCGGTCAGCAAGATGAATATCCCGGTCTTCCTTGGCAAGGACGTCTCCGGGAATCCCCTCACGGTCGACCTCGCCAAAATGCCGCATCTGCTGATCGCAGGACGGACCGGTACCGGAAAGTCGGTCTGTCTCAACGCGATCATCTCCTCGATCCTGATGACCTGCCGGCCGGCAGAAGTCCGCATGCTGATGATCGACCCGAAGATGGTCGAATTGAGCGGCTACGGACGCTTGCCCCATCTGATGCATCCGGTGATCACCGACATGAAGAAAGCCGAAGCGATCCTCGCTTGGGCGGTCGAGAAGATGGAAGAACGCTACTCGTTGCTCGCCAAAGTCGGCGTGCGCCATATCAACGGTTACAACAACCTGGGCCGCGAAGAATTGGCCCGACGGTTGGAGATCGACGACGAAGAACAGGAGGCGAGCTTCCCCGATCATCTCCCCTTCATCGTGATCGTGGCAGACGAAATGGCCGACCTGATGATGACCGCCGGCAAGGATGTCGAACAGCACATCATCCGCTTGGCCCAGAAATCACGGGCCGTCGGGATCCACTTGATCCTGGCCACCCAGAAACCGACGGTCGATGTGATCACCGGGCTGATCAAGAGCAACCTGCCGGCGCGGCTCTCCTTTCAAGTGGCCAGCAAGACCGACAGCCGCGTGGTGCTCGACGAAAACGGAGCCGAAAAGCTGCTCGGCAACGGCGACATGCTGTTCCTCTGGCCCGGCACCAGCACCCTCCTCCGCGGCCAAGGCACCTACCTGGGCGACGAGGAGATCGAGCGGGTTTGCGATCACTGCAGCCATGGCGAGCAGAACTTCGTCGGCGAACTGCTGAACATGCAAGTCCAGGACGACGACGAACAAGGCGTCGATCCGAGCGCGATCAAAAAGCGGGACGCGCTTTATGAAAGCGCGGTCGATGTGGTCGTCCGCGAAGGACGCGGCAGCTGCTCGCTGCTGCAACGCTGCCTCGGGATCGGCTACGGTCGGGCCGCCCGCTTGATCGACTACATGGCCGAAGACAAGATCGTCGGCGAATACAACGGCTCGCAAGCCCGCGATGTCCTCCTGACCGTCGGCGACTGGGAGGCGATGCAGGGGATCGAAAGCAGCGACGACGAGGAGGACCTGGACGCGGACGCGGAAACCGCCTCCCCCGAACACCGCCCCCCTGCCGCCAGCGACAGCGGCTTGGACCCCAGCGACGACCAATGGGAAGACGTCGACTGACCGGTGAGCGACTCCGAGGCATGGGGAGAGACCGGCTCTCAGTGCCTATCCGGAAACCAGCCAACTGGCCGCGCA
>CAYNVI010000424.1:0-4661 GCA_964400585.1 uncultured Pirellulaceae bacterium
GCCGGGATCGAAGCCGCCGTCCGCAACAAATTGATGGTCGGGGTTTGCACCAGCGTGTGCACCACCAACATCGATGACCTCGTCTCCGAGGCCTGGGTCGATCGGTTGATCGAGATGGGGGTGATGTACTGCTGGTTCCACATCTACCGGCCGGTCGGACCGGAAGCGAACCCCGAATTAGCCCTCTCCAGCGATCAGCAGCGGCGGGTCCGGCAGTTCGTCGTCGACACGCGGGCGACCAAGCCGATCATCGTCATCGATGCCTACCACGACGATGCCGGCAACGCCCTCTGCCCGGCCGCCACCGGATTCACCCACCACGTCGGACCGTGGGGCGATATCGAACCTTGCCCGGTGATCCAGCTGGCGACCGATTCGATCCATGACGCGCGACCGCTCGCCGATACCTTCAACCGCTCGGAGTTCCTCCGTGATTTCCGCGAACTGACGGCGCAGAACACCCGGGGCTGCGTGATCATGGAGCGGCCCGATCTGTTGCTCGAGCTGGCCGACAAGCATGCGGCCCGCGACACCACCGCCCGCGGCAAAGTGCTGGCCGAGCTTCAGCAGACGGTGCCGCGACGGAGCCAGTATCAGCCCGGCGATGAGATCCCCGAGCGGAGCCTGGTCTACCGCTGGGCCAAGAAATACGCCTTCAACGACTTCGGCAGCTACTCCCGGCACTTTCAGGTCGAGAACTACCGCGATCCAGACGGCGCGGCGGCGGGTCCTTCAGGAGCGACGGCGGAAGAGCCGGAAAAGGCTTCGCTGCCGATCCTCTAACGGGACCGCGCCCCCTTTGACGAGCGGCCGCTAGCCCTGCTCCAACGTCACTTCGACGGTGTTCTCCCCCTCTTCGACTGTCGTCGAGAGGTCGGTCGAGGCTTCGTTCCAGTACCTGGGCGGCACCGTTTCGTCGATCGAGACCGCTTGAGGCGAGCCTTCTTCCATGGGAACCGATTTGGGGGCGAGGTAGATGTTGTAGGTGCCGACCGGCAGGGGCGCTGGCAAGCGGAAGCTGCCGCCCGGCTCGATGTCGGCTCCGCTGGCTTGTCCCGTGGTCGGATCGAGGAACATCACGGCGGCGTCGTCGTACGGTTCACCGGCCAGCGTGACCGTGCCGGTGACCGTGCCGGTCGGCGTGCCGCCGTTGCAGCCGGCCGCGGCGAACCCGGCAACGCTCAGCAGGACGACGAGCGGGAGGGAGGCGAAGATGGATTTCATGGAGGTTGCGCGTTCAGTCTTCATGGAGGCGGTGGGCAAAGGAGGGGAGAGTGCGAGCGGATCAAAGGAACCGACCGCTCGACCCGCAGGCCGAGCGGCCGGGAAAAGGCGACGTTGGGGCGTCGCCGGCAGGACGGAAAACCGCCGCGCGGGCTACGGCATTTCCAAAGGAACGCCGTCGTAGCGGCAACAGAGCTGTTTCAGCGTGATGAAGTTGATCGAATCGGAAAGGAACTGGACGCTCCCGTCGCCCAGGGCCACCATGATCCCGCTCGGGTGCATCGAGTTGATCGTGGTGTTATTGCGGTACATCCGATCGGTCGCTCCGGTCTGCACGATCTGCGAATTCGGGGCAAACCGCACGCAGGTGGTCCCCGTCTGCCAGAGGTCCCAGCTATTGGGATCGCTCATCGGACGCGGATGGCGTGATCCCATCCAGCCGCCGTAGTAGTTCGAGGTACGGTTGACGCCGGCGACCAAGCCCGACTGGTCCGAGACGATCATCGTGTTCGACAGCCCGTCGGTGACGTCACGCATCTTGATCGTTTCGTTGGGGAAGAGGATCCCATTGTCGCCCGACCAGCCGTGTCCCCGGTCGGCCGTCCCCCGGTTGGGGCTGGGACCCGGGATCGGCCGGGCCGCTCCTTGGATTCCCACGTAACTGACATTCATCGTCCTCTCCTGGTTGTTCGAAACCGGAGCGACGTCAAAGACCGGGATCACGGTCGAAGGACAGCGGTAGGTATCCACGCTGAGTTCGCGGAGCACTTCGTTGCCGAGCAGCGCGTTGGCACCCGCCGCGCCCCCCGCCATGAAGGAGGAAGAGGCCGAGAAGGTCAACTGCTCGTGCAGGTTCTGCTGCTCGATGTAGGGGAGCAGCAAAGCTCGCCAGTTGGAACCGCTGGCGGGCCAGGCTTCCCGCAGGTTGTACGATCCGAGCGGGAAGGACCCCAGCGTGTCGTGGTAATTATGCATCGCCAGACCGAGCTGCTTGAGATTGTTCGAGCAGCTCATCCGACGGGCCGCTTCGCGGGCCGCCTGGACGGCGGGCAGCAGCAGACCGACCAGCACGCCGATGATGGCGATCACCACCAGCAGTTCGACCAAGGTGAAACCGCGGCGGCGCGGTGTGGGACAGGGAGGCTCCGGACGATACTTGCAGAACATGAATGCGAAATCCTAAAAGGGAGTTCCGTGACGATCGTGCCGCGGAAAGGGGGAAAAAGGACGCGGTGCCCCCGGCACCGGCCCGCCGCAGCGGCAATCGCCGACTGCGAAATGAGAATTCGATTCTAAAAGCAAACCAGAGGCCCGGTGGGCCGCCGCCCGCAGCGAGCGGAACGCGGTTTGCCATAGCGGGAAATTTGTCCCTCTAAGGTCGTCTGCAGAGGTGCGATGGGATCCCCTGCAGGCCTTTGAAATTTTTTTGCGAAAATCGTGCCGCGGCCCGGCAGGGGGAGGGACCTGGGGAGAGAATCAGCACCGCTCACGCAAGCTTGCTCAACGCATGCGCAACCCCCGCCTCGGGTTGGGGTCACTTTCCGGCTGGGGTCACTCGGCCCGCTCGAGCGGGAGGAGTTCGCCATCGAGCTGGCCTCCCTCCTGCAGCAACCGCGGCGCGCTGCTGGCGTCGGCCCGCACGTCGCGGAGGACCAGATGGCTTTGCCCAGCGGTCCGCAGTTGCGCGATCCCGTTGCCGGTCAGTTGGCTCGCTGACAGCTCGACGCGGCAGGCGCCGCTGACGCTGACGCCGCTGCGACCATTTTGCTGGCAGGTGACTCCGATCAGGCGGATGTCGCTGGCGCGATCGTGGGCGTGGATCCCGTCGAAGCGGAAGCCGCGGATCGTGAGGTCGCGGATTTCGACATTCTCGACATCGTAGAGCGACAGCCCGGTCGCTTGCTCGGTGATTTCCAGGTCGTACTGGCTGGGTGCCCGATCGACGGCGGGACGAAACAGAAAACGACCGCCCGACCGCGTCCATTCCATCGGCTCCAGGCGGAAGGGGCCGGTCGCGCCGTCGCGTCGGTCGATCCGGCGGAGTCCGCCGTCGCGGAGGATCAGCAAGCCGTAGCCAGGGGGCGTCGCCCGGTATTCGTAAACGCCTTGGCCGACCGCTTGCCAAGCCACCGGTCGGGCATAGACCGATCCATCGAGGGTGGCGCCATTGCCGATGATCTGGAAGGGGGCCGTCGGTCCGCCGCTGTGACGCCGTCCCGTCAGGCTGACGCATTCGCGGTAGGGTTCGCCGGTATCGGTCAACACGATGCGGTCGCCTGGTTGCGCGGCGGCCAGGGCGCGGGCGATCGTCCGGTAGGGGCCGAAGGTCGCCGGACCGGCCACCAGACCGCGATCGTTTTGGGCGTCGCTGCCGGTGAGATTGTCGACGACCAGATCGGTCGCCGCCGCCTGGGGAGGCGGGGCCGCCGCGAAGCCGGCCAGAGAGGCGAGCACCAGCAAGGCTGCTGCGGTTCCTCGTCGAGGAAAGGATTGGATCACGTCAATTTGCCTGGGGATCGGTGTCTCCGGGCCTGGGAGCCCGCTACAGTGTGGGGATTCAGGGTGGTTCGGTAAAACCTCTTTGCGTGCCGGTTAAAGGCGGCTAGGGTTCCCGTTGCGAACGGATGGCCGCCTGCCAGGGCGACCGGCCGAAAGCTCAGCGGCGGTTGCCCGCCCGGGGCGGCGGGGCTGCACCGGCGGGGGAGGCGACGGTGACCCGCTTCGATTTTCAGTGTAATTGCTCCGCAACGAGACGGGTGG
Organism: uncultured Pirellulaceae bacterium; assembly: GCA_964400585.1. Taxonomy (GTDB): domain Bacteria; phylum Planctomycetota; class Planctomycetia; order Pirellulales; family Pirellulaceae; genus CAYNVI01. Next base: position 3,985 of record CAYNVI010000424.1, read on the forward strand.
ATCCGTGAACAACCTCATCTGGTGGCAGGTCGCGTTGGCGATCGCGATCGTGCTCATTTCGGTTCTCTGGCTGCGGCTGCATGCCTTGCTGGCGCTGCTGGCCGCCGCCCTGGTCGTCGCCTTGATGACGCCCCAGACCGCCCTCCAGGCGTACGCCGAAGCGGCCGTCGAAGACGGGGCGATGACGGTCCAACAAGCCGTCGCCTTCGTTTCTAGCGTGGCACCGCAACGGGTGGCAACCGCGTTTGGCAAGACCGCCGGGAACGTCGGCATCTTGATCGCGCTGGCCAGCATTGTGGGAATTTGCCTGATGGAGAGCGGGGCCGCCCGGACGATCATCGAACGGGTGCTGGCGACCGTGGGCCACCGGCGGGCTCCCGAAGCCTTGGCCGTCAGCTCGTTCTTCCTGGGGATCCCGGTCTTCTTCGATACGGTCTTCTATTTGATGGTGCCGCTGGCGCGTTCGCTGCGGCGGACATTGGGCAAGGATTACGTCCTCTTCATCCTGGCGATCCTGGCCGGCGGGTCGCTGGCGCATTCGCTGGTCCCGCCGACGCCGGGACCGCTGCAGGTGGCCGACACGATCGGGGTCGACGTGGTGACGATGATGTTGGTCGGATTGGCGGTCGCCGGCTGCAGCAGTCTGCTGTCGTTGCCGGCGGCCCGCTTGATCAACC
>CAYNVI010000425.1:0-4657 GCA_964400585.1 uncultured Pirellulaceae bacterium
GGGCTGAGGATCAGGGCGTGCGGTCCATGCTCCCCGCCATTATTCAGCGGCAGGATATGTTCGACCGAGTCGTACTGTTGATCGCCGGTCGTATCCCGCAGGCGGTAGACGCCGCCGCTGGTTCCTTTGCCGGTTCCGTTGACGTTGACGTAGAGCGAATCGAAGGCGAACAGCAGTCCTTGCGCCATGCCGATGTCGGCGGCAATCGGTTCGACTTTGACGCTGCCGCCGTCGGCTTCCGGCAAGCGAACGCGAAACAGTCCGCCGTACTGGTCACAGGCGACCAGTCCGCCCTGGGGGTCGACCGTCAGACTGACCCATGACCCTTCGGTTTCCGAAGGGATTTCGTGCAGTAGCTCGACGGTGAACCCATCGGGGACGCTGAAGGCTTCGGGAGGAGTCACCCCGAAACCGGCGGCCCCCGCCGCGGCGGCCATCGAAACGCAGCAAACCGCTGCGAAACGCAAAAAATGTCGATACATAATTTTCCTAGATTCCAACAAAAAAGATCGGGAAAGCAACGGGCCCGCACGCGACACGGGGAGGGGCCCAAGAACCCCTTGATCCCGCCCTTAGGGAAGCCTGGTTTCCGCCGTTCGGGAACACGTCGTGCTGTTCCATGCTAACGAAGCCGCGGGCCCTCGCCAATGCAACTTGGTTGAGGAGGCCGTGCGGGGGGATGGTCCGCCCTTGGCGTGTCCCCCAGGCCCCGGGGTCGGGGAAAAGTCCCGCCCATCTGTTAACTTGAGGGTTATTCGCGTCTCGCCCCCAACCGCCACGCGGGGCTGCTTCATCACCAGGGAACCGAATATGAATCGAGAAAGCCATCACGCGGAACGCCAACGCGCCCTCGGCTGGGATAAACTCGCCTGGACCGATCCGGACGAGCGGGCCCGGCTCCGCAGCTACATCGCCCTGCAACTCGCTTCGGTCGGATTGCTGCCCCCCAGCGGCGACGAGACCGACCATTCGCTCGCCGCCTTTTCCCGAGGGATGCTGGAAAACCTGCGGGAGAAGAATCGCCTGCTGGTCGATTACCGGGCTCCGGTCGATAAACGGATCGAAGATTTCCTCGATCGCTACTTCCCCGCCGAAGCGCGAGAGCATCCCTTCCGGCTGCCCGCCCCCACGGTCCTGCTCGACCGTCACGGCGTCGCCCGCGAATTGAGCCTGCCGCAAAACGGCGACCATTTCCAAACCGCCTTGGTCGAATCGCATCGCTGTGCCAATGGGGTCCTCCACAACCCGGTGCACGACCGGCGGACGACGGCGGGGACGTTCCATGTGGCGGACGGCGGATTGGCGGTTCCCGGCGACAAGCGGCTGGTCCCCAAAACGACCTTCGCCCGCCTCTTTCGGGCCGCCATGCAGCCGCCCGCCGAGCTGACGTTGCTTCCCTACACGGCCGAATCGACGCAGCCGGCCCACAGCTGGGTCTCGCTGTTGCTCCGACCGCTTGTCCGTCCCGAAGTCGCGGGCGTCTACGATGCCAAGTCGATGGAAACCCGCTTCTTCGCCCCGGCCAGCCTGGTCAGCAACCTCGACTTCGTCGAATCGATCTTTGGCAACGCCGGCGACCCGATGGTCCCGGCCAACGATGCGGCGCTCGACGTGATGCACTGGAGCGGCCACACCGGCTGCGTGATCCTGGCGCCCCACCTGACCCAACTGAGCAAACAGGAACTCGGCCTGCCTCACGTCAGCCAGGCGACGCCGCGGCAGCAGCAGGATCGGATGTGCTGGCACAGCGAGGACGAACGCTACAACGATGGGGTTCCTTTCAAGCTGACCTGCCGGGACGATTCGGGCGTGATCGTGACCTTGATCGCCGACAATTACTTCGGCTACTGCAAGAAGGAAGTCAAAACCCAAATCGGCTTCGCCGCCAACCTGATGGGGGGCGCTGAAGAGGAACACGCCGGGGGCGCCCTCGCCTTCGCGTCGTATTCGTTGGGAGAAGATTTCACCGTCAACAGCCGGCGGTACAACAACCGCACCTTCAACGACGTGGCCCGGGACTACGAAGCCTTCATCGATGTCCAGCCCGAAGGCTACGGGATCGACAAGAACTACCCTTCGGTGATCTACATCCCCGAGAACGCGCACGTCACGCTGGGCGAGCGGTGCGTGAAGTGGGCGCGGGCCGACCAGGAACACCGCATCCGGCTCGACCCGGAGAATGTCTACATCGCTCCCAGTGGCTATAAGATCCGCCTGGAAAAGCATCCCGCCGCCCCTTCCTGGCGACTGGTCGGGACGGTCGGGGAAGGCGTCTTCTGCCACAAGCCGTGCACCGTCAGCGGGGGCGGGAAGAGCGAGATCAGCAAGAGTCTCCGCGACTACATGCTGTACGGGCCGATCTTTGTCAAAGACCAAAGCGAAGACTTCGCCAAGCTGGATGAAATCTTTAGCCGCGATTACCACGACCGCTGGCACGAGGACTACGCCGAAAAACCCGACTACGAAACCCGCCCCAGCCGCGCGTTGCTCTCGCCGCAACGTAGCGTCGGCAGCGTGATCCAGCTGCTGACTCCCTCGCCCGAGTTCAGCGACGCCTACAACCGTTGGCTCGAATCGATCCCCGAACACATCTACGCCTTGGCGCTGATCATCAAGCGGTTTACCAAGCCGGGGATGGAAGATTCCTGGCGGGATTACTTCGGCGTCGACATCGTCAACGGGGCGCCGGGGCACGAACTGAAGATGGGAGGCCGCAGCCTGGTCGGAACCTACCTCCGCGTCGGTCGGGCCAACAGCCGCTGGCGGACCTTTAAGCTCCGTCAGGACTTCATCGCCGCCGCCAAGGTGCAGCGCGAGGACGACATCAGCGCCAGCGCGATCGTGGCCGCCGACCGGCTCACCAACGTGGGGCCCGGGACCGCCCGCGCCGAAAGCTACAAGTTCGTGGAAAACTGCGAATTCCGGCTGTTCCAGCGGCCCGATGATGCGATCCACCGCGGCTTCGATCAACAAGCCGAATGGGACCTCGCCCAGCCGGGCACGTTCCTCAGCAATTTCCAGCCGCTCGACCCCCCGGCCACCCGCGAGATCGTCGAGGACGTGATCGACTTCTCCGAATACACCGAACCGATGCAGCAACTGCTCGGCCGCGTCGCCCAGCAACCGGACGGCTACGTCGTCAGCAGCGCGCACCCGCGGGTCCTCGGCGATGGCAGCCGCACCAAGAACCCTCGGTATCTGCAGGACCGCCCCGACATGGTGGACCATCGGGCCAGCTATGTCGCCGCGGTGGGCATGCGTCTGTTCCGCAAAATCGCCCCCGATCAACCGCTGCATGTGCCGGTCGGGGCGGTGCTGAGCGGTCGCCGCAATAACCCGCCGCAACGCGAGCAGGGCATCCGCTCGCTGGCGGTCTACAGCCCGCTGCACTACCAGCCGCTGCCCGAATTGATGATGGACTACATCTCCTCCTTGACCGGCAAAAGCCCCAGCACGACGGGCGCCGGCAGCGAAGGGGCGCTGACCAAAGGGCCCTTCAACGCGCTCGTGGCGACCGCCGATCTGAACGCTGCCCTCGTGGGCATGATCCTCACCGGACTGGGCGGCTTCAGCACCCCGGCCGGGCACATCGGACCCGACTTCGAAGCGGGCCACGATATCAGCCTGCTGATCCCGGAAGTCTGGTGCCGGATGGGCCCCGAAGAACGCGATCCGGAAACCTTGATCGCCGAGGGGATGTTGGAACGGGTCGACGATTTCGAGCACGAAGGCCAAGCGATCCCCGCCAGCCGGCTGGGCTACCGGATGACCGATCGATTCGTCCGCAAGTACCTGGCGCGGATCTTCGATAACCCGGGAAAGGTGTTCACCGAAGCCATCCTCCGTCCCGAGCAGCAAGATTCTGAAGCCTTCGCCGACGGGATCCTGCATATCGCCGAGGCCCAGCAGCGGGTGGCCCAGCGGTACCTGGACGACGGTTCGATCCGCCTCGCCTGCCCTCCCCTGCAGGCGGTCCTGACGATCATGGCCGAAGGGAGCTGGCACGGCCTCGATGCCGCCAGCCCCGAGTTCCGGGAGATGTTCACCCGCGAAGCGATGCTACAAAGCGATTGGTACCGGGCCCGCCTGCGATGCAAGCAGCGCCGCGATATCGCGGCCTGGGAATCGGCCGTCGCGGCGCTCGAAAAGTACCTGGAAAATCTCCACCACCAAGAGGTCGCTCAGGAACTCACCTTGCCGCGGCGACTCCACGATGCCCAGCAACAATTGGCTCGTGTCCGGAGCGATGACTATCTTGAGGAACTGGTCGGCACGATCGGGGCTGACCCGATGGAGCCGATCGACGCGCACGTCGCCCGTCAGGAAATCGCTGCCGGCGGCCGGTGAGCGACGCGTCCCTGCCTTGTTTCTCTGGATCGCTCGATGATCAAACCGACCATCCGCTACCTCCTCGACGCGGTCCGCCGACCGCGCGAGGAACTGACGCGACGGCAGCGGCAATTGCGGATGGGATGGGACTTCAGCGCCCACTGCTGGCGAATCCTCCGTCGCCACCGAGCCGAGGGGATGGCGGCGGAGCTGACCTACCGAACGATCTTTTCGTTGATCCCGCTGTTCGTGCTGGGGCTGGTGATGTTCCGCGTCGTCGGCGGCCTGGACGAAGTCCGCAGCAAAGTCGAGACGCAGCTGTATGGAT
>CAYNVI010000426.1:0-4646 GCA_964400585.1 uncultured Pirellulaceae bacterium
CGTCCTCGCCTTGCTGGCCCCGCTCTGGTTCTGAATGCCTCTCTCCCTACCCTGCCGCGCGCCCCGCGGCTTGCCAGAGAATCGCCTCGCCGGCCGTTTCGTGGCGGCCTGCACAGCGAGACCGCTTGCCGCCCCCCGCCCCGATTGACCTGGCCAGATACTATAAGCCAAGCGCCTTCGTCACGTTGCTTCCGCCTTCCTCGTTCCCGCGCTCCGCTATGCCTGCTTACGACTCTTTTTTGCTCGTCTCTTTCGGCGGTCCCGAAGGCCCCGATGACGTCATGCCCTTCTTGGAGAATGTCCTCCGCGGTCGCAACGTCCCCCGCGAGCGGATGCTGGAGGTCGCCGAACATTACCAGCACTATGGTGGGGTCAGTCCGATCAATCAGCAAAACCGCGAACTGATCGAAGCCCTGCAAGCCGAGTTCCAGCGTGATCAGCTGGACTTGCCGATCTACTGGGGCAACCGCAATTGGCACCCGATGCTTGCCGAAACGCTGCGGCAGATGCAAGCGGACGGCTGTCGCCGCACGCTGGCGTTCTTTACCAGCATGTTTTCTTCCTACAGCGGCTGCCGGCAATACCGCGAAAATATTGCCGCGGCGCAAGCCGAGGTCGGCGCCGGCGCCCCCCAGGTCGACAAGCTCCGCTTCGCCTTCAATCATCCGGGTTTCATCGGCCCGATGGCCGAGCATACGCAGCGGGCGATCGCCGACGTCGAAGGGACCCCCCAGGAAACGCAGGTCTTGTTCACGGCCCACAGTATCCCGAGTTCGATGGCCGAATCCTGCAGCTATGTCCGGCAATTGCGGGAAGCCTGTCGACTGGTTGCCGAAGCGGCGGGTGTCGAACACTGGGAACTCGTCTACCAAAGCCGTAGCGGACCGCCCCAGCAACCGTGGCTGGAACCGGATGTCTGCGATCGCTTGGCCGCCCTGAAGCAGTCGGCGGGGCTCGACAAGGTGGTGATCGTTCCCATCGGCTTCGTCAGCGATCACATGGAAGTGATCTACGACCTCGACGACGAAGCGGCGACGCTCTGCCAGGAACAAGGCATCCGGATGGCCCGCGGCGCGACGGTCGGGAAGCACCCGACTTTTGTCAGCATGATTCGCGAGTTGGTGCGGGAGCGGATGGGCGAAACCGGCGAACGTCGCGCCCTGGGGGATCTCGGTCCCTGGCACGATGTCTGCCCGGTCGATTGTTGCCCCCCTCCGGTCCGGCCGGCGGGCCGCTGATCGGTAAGCCAGTAGGCGGGGCGAGCAGCTTTGGCGGTCAGGCGGCGGCGACCGCAGATGCATCCGGCGCGGCCACGGGATCGGCCGAAGCCGGGGGATCGACCGCGAATTGAAGGTCGAGTTCCGTAGCCAGGCTGCGGTAATCCTCCGCGCCGTTGCTCTGCGGCGCGTACTGGAAAATCGATTGACCAAAGCTGGGGGCTTCGGCCAGACGGACGTTGCGGCGGACGCGGGTTTGATAGAACTTGGCGTCGCGGAAAATACTGCCGGCGGTTTGGCTTTGGCGAAAGAAGTCGTCGACGTCGCTGCTGACTTCCGCTGCGAGCCGCGTGTTCGAATCGTACATGCAGAGGGCCACGCCGGAGAGCCGTAATTGGTTGTTCAGCCGGCGGGAGACGATTTCGATCGTCCGCAGCAACTTACTGAGACCGTGCAGCGCCAGGAAATGCGGCTGCAGCGGCAGGAACACCTCATTGACCGCCACCAAGGCGTTGATCGTCAAGACGCCGAGGCTGGGGGGGCAATCGAGGATCACGTAATCGAACCCTTCCGGATCGGCGGCCAGCCGATCTTTCAGGATCACTTCGCGGCCCACCTCGCAAGCGAGTTCCATCTCGGCGGCCGCCAGATCGAGGTTCGCCGGCACGACCGCCAGGTGATCGGTGATCCAGCGGCGCGCATCGGCGATTTGGGTGTCGCCGCAAAGGATCTCGTACATGCTCTCGCCGCCGTCGATCACGGGGAGCCCGAGATGCAAGGAGGCGTGGGCTTGGGGGTCCAGATCGAGCAAGCAAACACGTTTGCCGTCGGCCGCCAAGGCAGCCGAGAGGTTGACGGCTGTCGTCGTCTTCCCCACCCCGCCCTTCTGATTGATCACAGCGATCGATCGCATGTTCCTGGACTCCCTGTCTCGGATAGTCGTCAATGAGCCAAAAAGCCTCGCGGTCCTTTCGACCAACAGGCTGACGTGGCGACTATACGCATCCGTTCCGGGTCGTGACCAGAGCGAATTTGTGACCACCGCGAATCCGCGACCAGCGCGAAAACCCTCCCTGGCCCGCGGGGCAGGGGGACGGCCGGTGGGGAGCCCGACCGAGGGCTCAGGCCGCGTCGCTGCGGCGGAGCTGCTGGTAGGCGAGCAAGATCTCGTAGAGATCGTTGGAGACCCGGATCGGGTCGTCGCCAAAATCGCTCAACCACGCTCGATCGGTGTGGTAGGCATCGACCAGCAGAGGAACCACCTGGGCGATGGTCAGGTTGACCGTCGGCTCGGGTTTCCGCGGCGCGGCTTCGGGACTGAACACTTTAAGGCGACCTGGCTTCATATCCATGCTTTCGTCGATTTCAGAGCGTCATGCGGCTGCCGTTGAATAACGACTCGATCCCTCCGGTGCCAAGAGAAAAAATGGCGGGGCGGACCACGGGTGAATCACGCCGGCCCTCCACGCTTTCTCTGGACATCTTGGTCTATCGGCTGTACCGCTCGGATCGATGAGGCCGATTTGAGATGTTTTCACGAGTTTTTCGGAGGGACCTGTTTTGCCGGCGGCCTGTCCTCCTGCCAGCCTCGGGTGCTGCGGGACCGTATTTCTGCGGGACCAGGCGAGCGGCGGGGGGCCTCCGCGCAGGGCGGCCAGGCTGCTTGCCGCCCGACAGCCGGCGGCGAACCGTCAGCTGCCCCCGCCGCTCGGTTGACAACCGACAAGGCACCCCATACAGTTTTCACTCCAAGGCTCTGCTGGCAAATCCGGCGCAGCTGGTCCCCGCAGGCGCGCTACCCAACAGCGGGCCTGAAGCATTTTCGACGCGCAGCCGCGTCGATAAAAGCTTGCTGGGATGCCGCTTGCAGGAAGGTCCGCAGAGCTCACACGTCGGATTCGAAATCATCTCTTAACTCATGCGAAGTGGCCGGCGGGCCTCCCTTCGGCCGCTGTCGGCTCGGGCCAGCCGCTACGGATGTGAGCCCGTACTGCATGACCGTTGATATTGAAGCCATCGCCCGCTCCGAGCGGTGTGATGCAGCCAACCTTCGCGTTGCCCTCCCGCTGCTCGAGCAAGGGTATACTCCCCCATTCCTGGTCCGGTATCGCCGGGACGAGCTGGGAGGCCTCGAAGAATCTTCGCTCTGGGTGCTCCTCGATGCGTTCCGCCACGATCAGCGCCTGCAAGCCCGCCGCGAAGCTTTGCTGCAGCAATGTCGCGAATCGGGGGTCGCCGATGATGCGTTCCGCAAGATCATCCTCGACGCCCGCTCGCAACGTGTCCTCGATCGCGTCGCCCGCCGGCTGCGGCACGAACCGAGTGATCCGGCCCAGCAGCTCGCTGCGCAACTGCTCAGTCCGCCGCGGGATGCTCCCTCCGAATTGGCAGCCTTCGCCGCCGAAACGGTCGGCAGCGAACAGGCCGAGGCGGCGATCGCCGGCGTCGATCGGGCCCTCAGTAACCGCCTTCAAAATGATCCCCGCTTGCTGCAAGCCGCCGTCCGCTGGCTTGCCAAAAACGCGAAGCTGAAAATCCTCGAGGTCTCCGACCCGCACTCCGAAGAGCCGCCGCCCGCCAAGAAAAAAGCGTCAGCCCCCGCAGAGGCCGCCGACGCGAAAACGGCAAAAACTTCGGAGGCAGCCTCGGCCAGCGAAACGGAGCCAACCGCCAACGAAGGAACTGCCCCGGCGGACACCGCAGCTTCGTCAGCCGCTGCCCCCGCGGAACCGCCGCTGCCGGCGCCCGGCAGCGGCGAATCCGGCAGTGCGGAAGCTGGTGGCAGCGAGTCCGGCAGCGGCGAAGCCGGCGGTGCGGAAGCTGGTGGTAGCGAAGCTGATGGTAGCGAAGCGGGCAGCAGCGAAACTCCTGGTACCGAAACCGCTGGTACCGAAACCGCTGGTAGCGAAGCTGGTGGTACCGAAACCGCTGGTACCGAAGCTGGTGGTAGCGAAGCGAGCCGCCCCACCGGCCAATCCTTGCCGTCCGGTCAGTCCACCGCGACGGACTCCGCGTTGACCAAGCCCGCGGAGGAAGCGGCGTCCGAGCCGTCGGCCCTCGCTGCCGACAACACCACGGACGCCGGCGGCCAGGTAGCGGCGTCCTCGGAAACGGCGTCGCCGGAAACGGTGTCGCCGGAATCCGCTTCGAGCACGACAGCGGCACAGCCCGATGCGAAGTCAAAGCCCAAGGGGAAGGGGAAGGGGAAGGGGAAGACGGAGAATGCGGCGTCCCCGGCAGCCGCCAAGCCTGCCAAGCCAAAGAAGAAAAAGATCTCGCCCCGGCAACGCCGCCGCCGCTGGCTGGTCAGTGTGCTCCAGCCGCTCAAGGGCAAGACGCTCGTCCCCGCCAAGTTGAGCGCCTTCCAGACGGTGATGCTGGGCCGCGGGCTTCGCTCGGATGTCGTCCAGTGTACGTTCCAGTACGATC
>CAYNVI010000427.1:0-4641 GCA_964400585.1 uncultured Pirellulaceae bacterium
CCCCTTTATCGACCGGATGGAGACGCGCTCGCGGCTTCTTGCTGGACGTGCCGGGGACAACCACCGGAGCGGGCGAGTGTTCGGCGATCACCGCCGATAATTCCTCGCCGTCGATCGCTTCGACTTCCAGCAGGCGTTGGGTGATCGCCTCCAGGGCCTCGCGGCGCGCGGCCAGGATATCGGCCGTCTGCTGGATCGCTTCATCGATGATCCGGCGGACTTCGGCATCGATGTCGCGGGAGGTTTCTTCGCTATGCAGGCCCACATGGCGTCCATTGCTGCCAGGCAGGAAGCTCCCGTCCGCCTTTTGCCGGAAGTTGATCCGCCCCAGTTTGCTCATCCCGTAATCCATCACCATCCCGCGGGCGATCTCCGTGGCCCGTTCCAGGTCGTTTTTGGCGCCGGTGCTGATGTCTTCGAAGATCATTTCTTCGACCAGGGTTCCCGCCATCAACACCCGGATGTCGCTTTCCAGTTCACTTTTGGTCCGCAGGTAGCGGTCCTCGCCGGGGCGTTGCATCACGTATCCCAAAGCGGCGATGCCGCGAGGGATGATCGAGACCTTGTGGACCGGATCGGTATTGGGGAGCGCATCGGCGACCAGGGCATGTCCTGCTTCGTGGTAGGCGACGCGAACCTTTTCGTCCTCGTTCATCACGTGGTTCTTCTTTTCCAGCCCCGCGGTCACCCGTTCGACCGCTTCGTTGAATTCCGACAGCGACACGTCTTGCTTGCCCCGCCGCGCGGCCAGCAGGGCCGCCTCATTGACCAGGTTGGCCAGGTCGGCTCCGACGAACCCCGGGGTGATCGACGCGACCTTGATCAAATCGACTTGCTCATCGAGTTTGACGTTCTTGACGTGGACTTCCAGGATCGCCTTGCGGCCGCCGACATCGGGGCGATCGACCAATACTTGTCGGTCGAAACGGCCCGGTCGCAGGAGGGCGGCATCGAGGGTTTCCGGGCGGTTGGTGGCCGCGACCACGATCACATTGGTATCCGAATCGAACCCGTCCATTTCCACCAACAGGGCGTTGAGCGTTTGTTCGCGTTCGTCATGCCCGCCGACGGTCGAACCGCTGCGGCTCTTGCCGAGCGCGTCGAGTTCATCGATGAAGATGATGCAGGGCGCTCGGTTGGCCGCTTGCTGGAACATGTCGCGGACCCGGGCCGCGCCGACGCCGACGTACATCTCGACAAAATCGCTTCCCGAGAGACTAAAAAACGGCGTCCCCGCTTCTCCCGCGATCGCTTTGGCCAGCAAGGTTTTGCCGGTACCGGGCGGACCGACCAGCAGCACCCCTTTCGGGATCCGTCCTCCCAGCCGCTGGTACTTGCCGGCATCTTTCAGGAAATCGACCACTTCGCGGACCTCTTCGATCGCCTCATCGATCCCTGCCACGTCGTCGAACGTGGTCGGCATATCTTCCTGGGCGTAGAGTTTACCGCGGGAACGGGAAAACGACATCGGTGACCCGGCACCGCCGGCACGGCGCAGCATCATGAACCCAAAACCGATCAAGACCAGCACCATCACGATCGTGAACCCATTGTCCCGCAGGAAGGTGTTGGGCCGCGCGTGGTCCCAGATCACGTTCGAGGCGTTCAGGAGGGTGATCAGCTGCGAATGCTCGGCTTCGCTGTCGAAGGCGGGCTGGCTGCGGAACTTCACCCGTTTGGCCTCGCTGCTCGCCTTCCCGTCGGATCCGAGAGGGCGATAGAGGACGGTGCCGGTGATCAGGTTCTCGGTGACTTCGATATTCTGCGGCCGACTGAAGGCGATTTCGGCCTCCGGTCGGCTGCTCTCGGCGGCGGGCACGATGATCGTCCCAGGCGGCGAGGTTGCCGCCGCGCTGCCGCTTTCGCCGCCTGCACTCGCTTCACTCCCTGCGGCCGCCTCCCGGCCAGCCGGCGTCGCCACCTCCTCGGTCAATTCGTTCGAACCGTAGGCAACGTACTGGGTTTCCCGCAGCAACCGCAGCAGATCGGGGTAACGGATCGAGGTGGTCGACGAACCGATCAAGTACGCGCAGAAAACGACCGCGGCGACAATCGTCAGCAGGACCAGGATGACACCGCCGCTTCGCGAATCGCCGTTCCCGCTGTTTTTCTTCCGTTCCGGTTCGCTCATGAAGGGTCGCTCATGAAGGTGGGGCCTTGAAACAAGATGGCGATGGCTGCCGAGGACCGCGTGGTCCCGGCGGCAGCAGCGGTTGCGATCGCCGGTGTCAGCAACCTACAATCCTGCCGCCCGAATGTCGCGGGCAGTTTTGTCGTGGGTGTGTTGGTCGGCCTCGCCGCGGAACCGCGGCCCCGAGGCACCCGGCAAGCTGCCACGGTTCCGCGAGCTGCCACGTTTCCGCGACCGGTCACGTTTCCTCGACGCCAACACACCGAAGCGACCGATTTTCACGCGACAGAACTCATCATAAGGTAGGCCCACGGGATGCGCAACGTCGCGGTGCTCGGATCGACCGGCAGTATCGGGTTAGCGACGATCGACGTCGTCCGCCAGCTCGGCTCGCCGTGGCGTCTGTGGGGGCTCAGCGGGCATTCGCAACTGGGCGTGCTGGCCGAGGCGGTCAGCTCCCTCGAGCCCCGGCCGGCGATGATCGTCGGGTCGGATCCCCGCCAGCTCGAAGCTTTCTCCCCCACCGCCTGGCCGGCGGGAACGGAAATCCTGAGCGGTCCCGAGGGACTGGTGGCTCTGGCCGAAGCGGAAGCGGTCGATACGGTCGTCGCCGCGATCGTCGGTCGGGCCGGGCTGGAGAGTACGCTGGCGGCGGTGCGGGCCGGCAAGCGGGTGGCCTTGGCCAACAAGGAGACCCTGGTCGTGGCCGGTTCCCTTGTCGAGCAGGCGCGGCGCCGCTCGGGGGCGGAACTGTTGCCCGTCGACAGCGAGCATTCCGCGATCTTCCAGTGCCTGCAGACGGCCCGTCAGGAGGGACGTTGCCCCCCGCGGAAACTGATCCTGACCGCCAGCGGTGGTCCCTTTCGCGACTGGACGCCTCGCCAGATGGAATCGGCCAGCGTGGAAGCTGCCTTGAATCATCCTACCTGGCAGATGGGACCCAAGATCACGGTCGATTCGGCGACCATGATGAATAAGGCGTTGGAGATCATCGAAGCCCGCTGGCTGTTCGATGTCCCGGCCTCCCAGATCGAGGTGGTGATTCACCCCCAGTCGATTATCCATTCGCTGGTCGAGTTCGAGGATTTCTCGGTATTGGCTCAGTTGAGCCCCCCCGATATGCGGCTTCCGATCCAGTATGCATTGACCTACCCCCAGCGGCTCGCCTGCCCCACCCCGCCGCTCGATCGGCAGCGGCGGTGGGACCTGACCCTGGAGCCGGCCGACCTGGAACGTTTTCCCGCCTTGACGCTGGGGTTTGAGGTCGCCGCGGCGGGGGGGACGGCCGGTGCGGTGATCAATGCGGCCAACGAAGCGGCGGTCGGTCTATTCTTAAAGGGACAGATCCGTTTTACTGACATCGTGCCAGCCTGCCGGTTGGCTTTGCAAAACCATACACATGAAGAACATCCGTCCTTCGACCGGCTGCTGGAGCTGGATCGCTGGGCGCGAGCGGAGGTGCGGCGGTGGCATTGTGGTGCGAACTCGTAAGAAAGGGCCTCCCGGGCGGTTGGTCGCTCGACGCGGCCCTCGGCGCCGTGACGTCGGACCTCGGGGCCGTGACGTCGGAGGCGGCGGTCCTGGCGGCGAGCGAACCGAGTCTGCTGAGCAGTATCGGTTCCCAGTTGCTCGTCTGGCTTTCGGTCGCGCTCGGGATCGGCCTGGTCATCTTTGTGCATGAACTGGGGCACTTCCTGGCGGCCAAATTGTTTGGCGTCAAAGTCGAAAAGTTCTACGTCGGATTCGATGTCCCGATCAAAATCGGGCCGATCCGCTTCCCCCGGACCCTGGGGAAATTCCGCTTGGGGGAAACCGAATACGGCATCGGTGTTATCCCCCTGGGCGGGTACGTGAAAATGCTCGGCCAGGATGACGACCCGCGGAGGGCGGAAGAAGAAGCCGCCCGCATCCGCCAAGCCGCCCAGGAAGGCAGCGGCGAAGCGGAAGAAGAAGGCGAGGTCGAACTCGATCCACGCAGCTATCCGGCCAAGTCGGTGGGGCAACGGATGGTGATCATCAGCGCCGGCGTGGTCATGAATGTGATCAGCGGGATCCTGTTTGCTGCGTTTGCCTACGGGGCCCTCGGCGTCGAGTACACGCCGGCGATCATCGGCGGCGTGACGGCCGGCGATCCCGCCTACCAGGCGGGCATCGAACTCAATGGCAAAGTCATCTCGGTCGATGGATCGGAGGATGACGAGCAGATGCACTTTCGTCGGATGACGATGAAGGTCTTGACCCATGGGATGGCCCATCCCGATCAGCCGGTGGCGATGCGGATCCGCTATCCCGAGGGCGTCCGCGAATACGAAATCGAAACGAGCCCCGACCCGCAGATGCCCGCGCGGCACCTGGTGGGCGTGGCCGCCCCCTTGTTGGGTCAGCTCAACACCCGCGCCGAACTCGTCGCCGAGCGGGACACGCCGGCCGCCGCGGTGCTCGAAGAAGCCGATGCCGGGGCCCGGATCGTGGCGGTCGATGGCGAGCCGCTGACCGAGCGCGAAGGGATC
>CAYNVI010000428.1:0-4604 GCA_964400585.1 uncultured Pirellulaceae bacterium
AGACACCAAGCGGCTTCGACCTAGCGGCGGTCGACGGCGGTAAACGCCGCCGTCATCGGACGGACCGCGAAGGGCAAGTTGTAAAGCACCGAAGCGAGCAAGATGCCGGGAAATGAAAATGCTAGACGCTCGCCGGTCAGGGCAGTGTAGCCACGTCCCAGCGGGCTCGCTTGGCCGCTCGCCACCAGCAGGTAGTAACCGAGCACCGTCGGCGGCAAGCACAACGGCAACATCACCGCGGCATCGACCAGGGCGCTGCCGCGGTGGGAAGTCGATCCCAACCAGGAGGCAAGCGGGATCCCCACGACCGCCAAGATGGCGGTCGTCGCGGTCGCGAGTTGCAAGGTCAACCACACGGCGGTCCAGTCCATCAATCGTTCCCCGCCGGGGCGTAGCCGGCACGTTGCAAGATCTGCTGGCCTGAGGGCGATTCGATAAACCGCCGCAGCCGCCCCGCTCCCTCCCGGCCCTCGCCCCCCCGCAAGACAACGGCTGCTTGATCGATCGGTGCGTAGAGCTCGGCCGGGATCTTCTGAAATCGGCCGGCTGAACGAAGCTCCTGCGACTCGGTCAACGACTCCGCCAGAATGGCCGCATCGGCGCCACCCGCCATGGCAAAGTGAGCGGCCTGCGAAACGCTTTCAGCAAACACGATCCGGTCCTGCAACGCTGCCTCGATCCCGGCCGCGCGGAGGGCCTCCAGGGCGGCTTCCCCATAGGGAGCCCAGCGGGGATCGGCGATCGCCAGCTTGCGCACGGAGGGATCGCTTAAGCCCGCCAACCCCGTGTGCGCCAGACCCGCCGGCGCATGATGCGGAGACCAGATCACCAACCGGCCGCGGGCGTAGACGAAGAGATCCTGCGGGGAGGCGAGCCCTGCCTGCTGGAGACGCTGCGGGTAGGCGGTGTCCGCCGAAAAGAAGAGATCGAAGGCGGCGCCCTGTTGCAACTGCGCGACCAATTGGCCGGAGGCTCCATAAGTGACGACCACGTCGCATTCCGGATGAGCCTTCTCGAAAGCCGCTTCCAGCCGCGGGAAGACCATCGTCAGGTTGGCAGCGGCGGCGACGCGGATCGGGAGTGCCCCGGCTGGCGGTCGGTTTCCCGGCGACTCGGAACAACCGCTGAGGACAACCAACAGGCCGATCAGCAGGCAGCCAAAGGAGGGGATGATGAAAAGGTACCAAGCTGGGCAAATGAGGGCACTGCTGGCGAGCCGATATCGTGAGGGGTGGCGGTCATTTCTCATGGGAGAAAGGGGACAAAAAATAGTCCCATCCGAGACGTAGGTAACAACCAGCCCCCAGCCCCTCCCGGTGAGGAATCGTGACCCACCAAGGCAGACTACTGGATCGAGGAGGGGGGGGTTCTCAGCATAGCCGACGAGGCTTACTGGCGATCGGGTTCGAGATCGTTTTTTGTCGGCCGCGAGCTCAAACGTGACCTACATTTCAATTGGTCTGTCAGACTCCCCATCACAGGCCGCTCCTCCCGCAGCCCTCGGGTTGCGGGAGGAGCGGCACCCCGGAGCGGGCAGCAGGGGAACGACGCCATCCTCGTTTGTACCTGATCGCGAACCGAATTCGTCCGGTGACGGAAGTACATCCTCCATGCAAATCACTGTCTCTTTGCTCCCCTCGTCCGTCCCTCCTCCGCCCAGCGAAGCGGCCATCGCGGTGGTGGTCGATGTCCTCCGCGCGACGACCGTGATGGCGGTCGCCGTGGAAGCGGGGGCCACCCAGGTCGTGACGTTTGCGGAGGTACCCGCAGCGCGGGCCTACGCGGCGGGCGCTCCGTTGCATCTGCAAAGCCGTCGCCCGATGCTCGCAGGCGAACGCCACTGTCGCCGGCTGCCCGGCTTCGATCTGGGGAATTCCCCTGCGGAATACACGGCCGACGCGGTGGGGGCACGGACGCTGGTGCTGACGACGACCAATGGCACCCAAGCGTTGGTCGCCGCCCTCCCCTACCCCACCGTGTTGACCGCCGCCTTCGTCAACCTCGAAGCGGTCCTCCGTCGCTTGGCCCAGGAAACCGTGGCCCAGGAAACCGTGGTCCAGGTGATCTGCGCCGGCACCGAAGGCGCGATTACCGGAGAAGACGCTTTGTGTGCCGGCGCGGTGGTTGCGAATTGCCAACAACGCTGGCAGGCGCGACCCGCAAACGATGAAGCGGCCCTGGTCGCGGACGCGTGGCGGCACCACTTTCCGGTCCCCGACCAGATCCCCTCCGTCCAGCTGACCGGCCTCTTGGCTGCCTCCCAAGGAGGCCGCAACCTCCGCGACCGCGGCTTCGGGGACGACATCGCACGCTGCGCGGCGGTCAACCAGATCGCAGCGCTCCCCCAACGGATCGGGCGTGATCCCATCCGGATCGCCGCGGCGATCGAAGCTCCGGGGGGCGTACCGCCGCCGCGATAGGCTTTGTCTAAGTGCCTCTCCGGAAACCCCCTCACCCTACCCCTCTCCCCCGCTCGCGGGGCGAGAGGGAACGAAAGGAGCCGCTGCGCGGCCAGTTGGCTGGTTTCCGGATAGGCTCTAAGCCTTGGCCGAGTCCCCGATCACGGCGAGCAATTCCGCGGCAAAGTCGCTGACGCTGGCCAGCATCCGCGCGCGGTTGCCTGCTTCGGCATGGACCCGCCGCATGAAAGCGGAACCGACAATCAAGCCGTCGGCGGCAGGAGCCAACTGGCGGGCTTGCTCGGGACCGCTGATCCCGAAGCCAATGCAGATCGGCAAATCGGTTTGCTCCCGCAACCAACCCACATTCTCCAGCAACTGCGGAGGCAACTCGCTCCGTTCTCCCGTGATCCCGGTCACCGAGACGACATACAAGAAACCGGTCGACGTCTCGGCGATCCGCACCTGCCGCTCGCGAGGGGTCGTTGGGGTCACCAGCTGCACCAGGCTGAAATCGCGTGCCCGACACACTTTGGCCACCGCTTCCGATTCGTCGACCAGCAGGTCGGGCACGATCGCTCCGGAGAAGCCCGCTTGCTGGGCCCGATCGACGTACGCTTCCAAGCCGACGCGATGCATGATCGAGTAACTGACCATCGTGACCAGCGGCATCGTCAACTGACCCTGCAGGGCGCTGCCCATGTCGAATAATTGTTGCAGGCGAAAGCCGCCCTCGAGGGCTCGCTGGTAAGAGGCTTGGATGACGGGACCATCGGCGATCGGATCGCTGTAGGGGACACCGACTTCGCACATGCTGGCTCCCGCCTGGTCGAGCACGCGCAGCAGTTCGGCAGTCGCCTCCATGTCGGGATCGCCCGCGCTCAGGAATGGCAGCAAGGCTTTGCGGCCTTCTCGGCGGAGCTGAGAGAACAGGTCATCGATGGCAGACATGCGGGCTCGCTTCTTTCAGCGTCGGGACTTGCAACAAGCCCGACACTCGGTCATGGATCACATCAAACGAAGGGGCGAAGGGCCCCCGACCCATCAGGCCGGGGCCTCGCCGGGTTACTGCCGCCCCAGGTTCTTGTTCATATTGATTTTGTACTGCTCGACGCCGGGTTGCCCATAGGGATTGACCCCCAGCAGACGCCCTTCGATCACGGTCGCGATCATCAGCATCTGGAAGAGCTGACCGAGCACGTGCGTATCGATCGTCGGCAGCACCAGATCGGTCGTCGGGCGGCCGTCCGCATGGAGCGCGTCATTGGTTCCTTGGATGGCGGCCTGCATCACTTCAGGAAGCGTCTTGTCGGCAAGATCGTTCAAGCCATCTTGGTTGCGGGGGCTGGCACCGACCGCCAAGGGATCGGCCCGATAAGCTTCCACGATGACGTTGTTGAAGACTTTGTCGTTACGTCCCTGCTGGTGTTGCTGATGCCGCGAGTGGAGATCCCGGGTGTTGACCGTCGTCAACGGGGTCACGCCCTGGCCCTCCTTGCCGTTCGATTCGGCGAGCAATTGGTCGTACCACAGCCCGACTGCCTCCAGGGCCTTGCTCCACAGGCTCATCACCCGGATGTGGGCTCCCCGGTGCTGGGCCAGCAGGTGATTGACCGCCACGTATTGCAGCACCACATTCTCTTCGGGAGGCGCCGACTTGAAGTGCTCGTTCATCGCCACGGCGCCGCCCAGCAACTGCATGCAGTCGAGCCCCAGGATCGCCGCCGGCAACAACCCGACGGGCGAGAGCACGCTGAACCGCCCGCCGACGCCGTCGGGCACATTGAAAATCTCCGAACAGCCGATTTCCGACGCCAGGTCATGCAGCTTACCGCTGCTGCCGGTGACGGGAAAGACAAACTCGGCCAAGCGATCGGCCGCGGCACTGCCCAGCGAGCGTTCGAGGGCGGCGAGGAATTGGCGGAACGCGATCGCGGTTTCGAGCGTCCCCCCACTTTTACTGATCACCGCCAACCCCCACCGCTGGGCGACCTCTTCGGTATCGCTGCCCCGCGCCGCCAATCGATCCAGCAGGGCCGCCGTCGCATCGTTGTCGACGTTGTTCCCTTCAAAGTACATCCGCGGCTTACTGCCTCGGCCCCCGCGAGAAAGCTCGTTGTGATAAGGATGGCAACAAGCGTCCATCATCGCCCGCGCCCCCATGTAGGATCCGCCGATCCCCAGCACGACGACGGCGTCGAGTCG
>CAYNVI010000429.1:0-4602 GCA_964400585.1 uncultured Pirellulaceae bacterium
AAGTGCCCGTGGATCTTGCCTTGCTTCCATTAGAATCAGGGGTACCCGAATCGGTGCGGGCACGGCGTTCCAGTCTCTCTCGCTGCCAGCCAGCGAGTTCCTTCTCTTTGGCAGACAAACGATGCGGAATCGGCTTCGTGGTTGGCTCGGCCCCTGGGGCGTCGTCGCCTTGCTTTCTTGCTTGGGATCCCCGCAAGCGGGCGCCGATGGCCCGCGGGACAATCTTCCCGGCGACGTCCGACCGGTCCCTCCGGTCGGGATCGAGCTCCCCGCCGAAGACCGCCAGCAGCTGGAAACCGGCCTTCGCCAACTCAGCGACTCGATCGCTCAGTTACGAGCACGCGACGACGCACGCACGCAAACGCTGCTGCCCGATGTCGAGATCTTTCACCGAGCCATCGATCAAGGCTTGAAGTATCGCGAACTCTTTTCCGACCGCGACGTCCAGAATGCCAAGCAGGTGCTGCTCGAAGGGCAGCAACGTGCCGCCGCGTTATTGGCCGGCAAGGCGCCATGGACCACGCGAACGGGCCTGGTAGTGCGTGGCTTTCGCTCCCGGATCGATCAAACGGTACAGCCCTATGGCTTGGTCATCCCCGCATCCTACACACCGACCGGCAAAGCACGTTTCCGGCTGGACCTCTGGTTTCATGGCCGCGGCGAACGGTCGACCGAATCGGTCTTTCTCGCCGAACGGATGAATCGGGTCGGCCGGTTTGCCCCCCGTGACACATTGGTCTTGCATCCTTATGGCCGTTACAGCAACGCCTTCAAATTCGCCGGCGAAGTCGACGTTTGGGAGGCGCTGCAACACGCTCGCCAACATTACCGCGTCGACGACGATCGGGTGGCGGTGCGGGGCTTTTCGATGGGAGGTGCCGGTTGTTGGCAACTGGCGGTCCACGCCCCGGACCAGTTTTTTGCTGCCAACCCAGGAGCTGGGTTTTCTGAAACCCCGGAATTCCTGAAGTCTTTTCAACAAGAGCAACTCTCGCCGACATGGTACGAGCGCAAACTGTGGCAGCTCTACGATTGTCCCGGCTACGCGGTCAACCTCTTCCAACTGCCGACGGTCGCCTACAGCGGGGAACTCGACAAGCAAAAGCAGGCCGCCGACGTGATGGAACAGGCGCTAGCCGAAGAAGGTCTGCGGCTCACCCACCTGATCGGCCCCCAAACCAAACACACGATCCACCCCGATTCGATGCAGGTCATCGAAGCAAAACTCGATCGCTTGGCCCAGGCG
This sequence comes from uncultured Pirellulaceae bacterium, assembly GCA_964400585.1. Lineage (GTDB taxonomy): Bacteria > Planctomycetota > Planctomycetia > Pirellulales > Pirellulaceae > CAYNVI01. The sequence continues at coordinate 1,247 of CAYNVI010000429.1, forward strand.
GGCCGCAATCCGCTGCCGCAGGAACTCCGCTTCGCCACGTTCACCCTGAAATACAACCAGCTTCATTGGCTGACGCTGACCGGTTTGGGCGAACATTGGAAGCAAGCTCGAGTGATCGGCAAGCTGCGTCCGGATCGCAACCGGATCGACCTGCAATTGTCCAATGTGACGGGTATCCGCTTGATCCTTCCGGCGGGAACCAGCCCGTTTGCGCCGGACCAGCCGGTCACGATCGCCCTCTCGGCCGCCGGCGGAGATCCCCCTTCCAACCCCGAAATACTCACCGCGTTGCGGCCCGGCAGCGACGGTTCGTGGCAAGCCGAATGTCATTTCGACGGGACGCATTGGCAACTCGGTCCTCCCTCCAAGACAGGCCTGCGGAAGCAGCACGACCTGCAGGGTCCCATCGACGATGCCTTCATGGATTCGTTTCTCCTCGTTCGGCCCACGGGGACCCCGCAGCATGCCGCGGTCGGCCGTTGGACGGACGAGGAGCTCGAACGGATGATTCGGGAGTGGCGACGCCAGTTCCGCGGGGATGCGGTGGTCAAGAACGATCACGAAATCACCGCGGAGGACATCGCCGACCACCACTTGATCCTGTTCGGCGATCCAGCGAGCAACCAAGTCATCGGTTCGCTGCTAGATCGTCTCCCCATGGACTGGAACGCGGAACGGCTTTCCATCGGCGACCGCACTTTCAGCGCCGACCAACACGCCCCGGTCATGGTCTATCCCAACCCGGACCATCCGGACCGTTACGTGGTCCTCAACAGCGGCTTCACCTATCGCGAGTACGCTTACCTGAACAACGCCCGTCAGGTCCCCAAACTCCCCGACTGGGCTGTGGTCGATCTCCGCACGCCACCCGATGCGTTATGGCCCGGGAAGATTGTCGCTGCCGACTTCTTCGACGAATCGTGGGAACTCAAACCACCGCGCCGGTCGGCGGCTCAAAGATGAGCGGTCAGGTTTGCGACACTCTGCAGGACGGCTTCGGGACGGACCTTGGCGTCGTCCCCCGGCGGCGCCGTCGTTTTGCCCGAGAGGACCAGTATTCCCCGCAGGCCCGCGGCCTGAGCGCCGCCGACATCCGATTCCAGGTCATCCCCGATCATCGCGACCCGTGCGGCGGGAAGCTCCAAGAGATCGAGGGCCGAATGGAAGAACTCCGCCGAAGGCTTGCCGGTCACCACCGCCTGGTTCCCGCTGGCATGTTCTAACAAGGCCACAAATGCCCCGGCATCCAGCGTCAAGCCGGTGGCGTCGCGAAAGCAGCGACTCTGCGACATCGTGACAAAGTGGGCACCCTCCAGCAACAGACGGAACGCGGTGTTCAAATGTTGGAACGTGATCAGGTTCCCCATATCTCCGACGACGACCGCTTCGGCCTCTTCCTCATTCTGAGGGTGGCCGGCAAAGTCCTCGATCAACCGTGGCCGCGTCAGGAAAAAACAAGGGCCGATCTGCTGGCGGTCGAGGTACCGCTTGGTGGCGAGCGGCGCGGTCAACACCCGCTCGGGGGCGATCTCCAGACCTTTCCGACGAATTCGTGCCAGCACTTCGGCCCGCGGTCGACTGGTGATGTTGGTGACGAACGCGTGCGGGATCCCGCGTTCCTGCAAGCGGTGCACGAAAGCAGCGGCGCCTTCGATCAAGGTCTCCCCGACATAGAGCGTCCCGTCGAGATCGATCAAGAAGCCATCGACTTCCGGGATCGTTACCGCGCCGTCGAACCGAGCCATGCGTTCTCTCCTCCGGCGAAACAGTAAAGATGTCCGATCGTGCGCAGGAAGATCGCCCCGTGGGCGATCGCCGGCGAAGACCAGGCCTGCTCATCGATCACGTTTTCGCCCAATAATTCGTACTCGGGACCCGCCGCCAGCACGTAGGTGGTCCCTCCCGTATCGAGGCAGAATACCTTGTCACCGCAGCTCCAGGGGGACGCCCAAAAAGCACGGGCACCGGGCAGCCGCCGCCGGTACGCCAATTCGCCCGTCTCCGCGTCGAGGCAGCGGAGCACGCCCCGGCGCCGTTCGAGAAAGTAGAGGTGGCCGCCGGCGAGGACGGGCGAAGCCATTTGAATCCCCGACTCGGAAACCTTCCAGGCGATGAACTCGGAGGAACTCGCCCCCGGCGGCGGACTGATGTCGCCGCGGCCGCCCGGCTTCACGGCGAACAGGAACCCGCCGCCGTCGTCGGCGCCGCCGCGGTTGCGGAACTCGGTGCCCACGTACAGTCGATCACCGTCCGCGATCGGCGTCGCGGAACTGCGCCCCTTTTCCATATCGAGTTGCCACAGCCGTTCGCCGGTTTGAGGATCGTAGGAACGATAGATCATCCCGCCGACGATGATCTCGTTCCGCACGCTGTTTTGCCAGACGATCGGCGAGCTGTATTGCGACCGCTCATCACGCGGCACCCGCCAGATTTCCTCTCCTGTCTCCGCGGCCAGCGCCACCAGGAACGACTGCTCTTCGTTGTCGACCTGCACGAAGAGCTTGTTGTCGAACAGCACCGGCGAGCTGGAGGTTCCCCAGCCGGCGCGCATCTCATAGCTGCCCAGATCTTTCTCCCACTGCTTTTCGCCTGCCATGTCATAGCAATACAGCCCGGTCATGCCGAAGTACGCGTAAACCCGTTCTCCATCGGTGAGCGGGGTCTCCGTCGCGTAGCTGTTGGAGCTGTGCCGGGGCATCGTCGGCCGTCCGGTCTGGGCGGTTCGTCGCCACAGCAGTTCCCCACTGGCGACATCGAGGCAACGGACCTCCCAGCGATAAGTGGCCTTGGTTAAATCAGAACGTCGCCGTCCCCCGCCGCCGCGATACGGTTCCGGACGCGAATCGGCGGCGTTCCCCTGTTCGTCGACGCGGACCGCCGCGGTCACGAACAGCTGGTTGCCCCACACCACCGGACACGACCAGCCTTCGCCGGGCAAGGCCACCTGCCAGTGGACGTTTTCATCCTCCGACCAGGTCGAAACGCAGGAGGACGCTGCCGACCCATCCTGCTGGGGCCCTCGGAACTGAGGCCAATTGTCGGCTTGCAATGGCAAACCGCCGGCCAGGAGCAGGCCGAACGTCGCCAGGATCGGTCGGACGGGATAAATCATCAAGTTCTCCCCGGATGGAAGGCAGGCTAAACGAACGCGGTCGGCCAGACATTTTCGTGAGCGGAGCGGCGGAGGCCGCCCGGTATTTCTTTCGATTTTCTTTGCGAAACCGGATGGCTCGCGGCGTTCCGCCACCAAGTAAGGGGCATTGGGCAACGGCTCTCAAATGCTTCACCGCATTCCCGCAGCAGGCTGGGATTCGTGCTCGTCCTGGACAACGCCCATGCCCTCGGCGAAATCGCTG
>CAYNVI010000430.1:0-4583 GCA_964400585.1 uncultured Pirellulaceae bacterium
CCCACCGAGAGCCCGGCCAGCCATCGCCAGCGACGCCGAGGCCCCGCGCCGCCGCTGACGGCCGTCTCCTCCAGCTTGCCGTTGAGTAACGAGCGGGTGTCGACCGCGCCGAGTCGCCGGGCGGTGACGCGGAGCGTGATCCAGGCGATCAGGAGGCTTGCCAGGAACCCGCTGAGCAGGCTCAGCGGTGTCCAGTAGTACTGGAGGAAGGGGACCGTTACCGCTCCGACCCACAGCGTGCGCAGGGCCCACAGGACCGCTTGGGCGTAGAGGACTCCCGCCCCCAGCCCGACCACTGCCCCCGGCAGGGCTGCCAGGAAACCTTGCCGGACCGCCACCCGCCTGACTTGACGCCCGCTCCAGCCCGTCGCGAGCAGCGTCCCATATTCAGGGCAACGCTGGACCAGCCCCAACCGGAACAGCAATGCGATCAGCATCAATGCAGCGAAGATCACGAACAGGCTGAGCATCAAGAAGAGGACGTCGAAGGGAGTGGTCCCGCTGGAGGCGGCCAATTGCTGGGCGCGGATCGGTTGCACGGCGAACCCGAGTTGTTCCTTGCGGCTGGCCAGAAGCTCGCGGAGGCGGTCAGCCAGGGTCTCCACATCCGGGGCCGCCTCGGCCGCAATCCGGATTCCCGTCAGCTCCCCGAAGCGGCTGCCAAAGCGTTCCTGGCCCGCGGCCAGCGGCAGGAATGCTTTGGGCGTGAGCCGGTATTGGTTCCAGTAGGCGTCGTCTTGCTGGTCGATCTCGCGCTCCAGCGGAAACGGCGTGTTCCATTCGGAGATCGATGCCTGGTCGGTGATCCCGGGGACCGTCGGGGTCAACGCCGGATCGTTGAAGCGGGTCGGCGGTTCGGAAAAGACCGCCGGCCGTTGACGACGATACGGCTTGCTGGGGGCCGTGAGCGGAACGATCTGGGTCAGTACCGCGGGAAAGGTCCGTTCGATCTCCTGGCCGCCGGAGGTCTCCGGTTCGAAGTAGGCGACGCGGAGCCGGTCGCCGATCTCCGCCTGCAAACGCTCGGCCGCCCAGCTGTTGAGCACCATCGGGACGGGCGTTTCGGCGGAGGCGGTGGCGTCGCTGCCGGCCGGACGGGACCCGGCCGCGGCGGCGGGCAGCTGGTAGTCGAGCGGCAGGTCGGCGGCGGGATCCGCGGCGGTGATCGTGCTGTAGGGGATCGAGGCCGTGACTTCTCCGTCAGCGTCGAGCCGTTCGATGGCATTGGCCAAGTAGGTCAGCATCGGCTCGACTTGGTCCTCCGGAAAGGCCGCCAGGATCGGCTCGGCAGCCGCCTCGGGCAGGAGCAACCGTTGGCTGGTCAGGTTGTAGTAATCGAAGATCTCCTCGGCAGCGTCGCCCGCTTCCTCGGCCGGATCCGCCGGGTCGGCCGGAAAGGTTTGCCGGACGCGATCCAGTTGCAGGCCGTAATCGGCTAGCGAGGGACGCAGGACCTCCGTCGTCGAGGCCGCGATCCGCTCCGCTTCCGGAAGCGAGGTGACGTCTCTGCCGGGTTGGTCGATCAATAACACGTTGGCTTGACCGGGACGCTCCAGCACGTCGTTGACCAGGGTTCGCGAGAGGAACAGGTTCAGCGGCTCCGCTTGGCTGGGCGTCAAACTAAATCGCCCCAGCCCGCGGTTCGGCAGGATCGCGACCACCTCCATTCGCGGTAAGCCTTCGGTCTCCGCATCGCGGCGGCCCAGCGGACTGTCGGCGGGGACCGCCTGTTCGCGGGGCAAGCGGACCGTCACCTGGTCGCCGACCTGAACCCCCAGCTCGTCCGCCGTGGCGCGGTTGAGCACGACGCTTTGATCCCCGGGTAAATGCCGCGGCCGGATGGCATCGGCCGCGAGCTCCCAGAAGTCCTCGTCGACCCCGATCAGTTGCACGTCGCCCGCGCGGCGCAGCGGTCGCAGGCCCGCTTCCGCTTCTTCCTGCGGCGAACGGAATTCCACCACGCCGCGTTGGAAGAGGACCAGCGGGATGCCTTCTCGGGCGGGAACCAGGCCGGTCGGATCGAAGAAGATCCCGGGGAGGATCGCAAAGTCGACCTTCCCGAGGCGTTCCTGGGTCAGTGCGCGGAGGCTGCCTCGCATCGAATCGCCGACCAGCAGGGCGCCGGTGATCACCGCGGTGGCGGTCGCTACGCCCAAGGCCAACGCGACCGTCACTCGCCAGTGGAAGGCGACGGAGCGGAACACGAAGCGAGCACGGGTCAAGGTGGGCTGGGACATCTGCAGCGAAGCTCTCCGAAAAAGATCGACCGTTCTTGATAGGCACGCGCTTGATCATAACGCGATTGACGAGATCGTACCGCGGACGCCGTCCCCTCCGCCGCGGTCCCCTCAGGCTTTGCGGTGAACGACCGGCCGGCGGCGGCGCGGGTAGAGCATCCGGCAGAGTTCGCAACGCAGCCCCTGGCAACCTCGGGCGGTGCAGTGTTCCCGTCCATAATAAATGATTTGCAGGTGCAGCCGGTTCCAGCTGGCTTCGGGAAAGAGCTGTTTCAAATCGCGTTCGGTCTTCGTGACGCTGCTGCCATCGCTTAAACCCCAACGTTGGGCCAGCCGGTGGATGTGCGTGTCGACCGGAAAGGCGGGCTGACCGAACGCTTGGGCCATCACCACACTGGCTGTCTTGTGGCCCACGCCCGGGAGTGATTCGAGTTCGGCAAAGGAGGCAGGAACCTGGCCCTGGAAGTCGTCGACCAACCGTTGCGAGAGCCCGGCCAGCGCTTTCGCCTTCTGCGGGGCCAGCCCCAGGGGACGGATGATCTCCAGGATCTCCTCCACCGATATCTCGCTCATCGCCGCGGGGGTGCCACCGCGAGCAAACAAGCCGGGTGTTAGCTCGTTGACTTTCTTGTCGGTAGACTGAGCACTCAACAGCACCGCCACCAACAGGGTGAACGGATCGCGGTGAGCGAGCGGGATCGGGGGATCGGGATACAGCGTCTGCAAGTGCTGCAAGACGGTGTCGGCGCGTGCTTGTTTTCGCATGGTAGGCAGATTCGAGGGAATGCGGTCGATGCGACCTTTTGCGGTTTATCTATACGGGTCCGACGGGGGGCCGTTGCCCACCAGCTTCGAAGCGGCCGCCGCACGGCTCCAGCGGCTGGAGCGGTGCTTCTTCGAACCCGACGGCTCGTTCACCTGGGTGATCGACGCGCGGCAGCGGCAGCAAGTCGATGGGATGTTGTACGACGCGGCCGGGCGGCTGCAATACGTCGATCTCAAGGGAACCTGTTCGTGCGCCGCTTGGCAGCGGCTGGTCGCGCAGATCGCCCCCGCCGCCTCCCTGACCGTCTTGCCGGTGCAGCAGGGAGGTTTGCAACCTTTACAACGTTTTGAAACGCTGCAGTGGGGCAACCCCTCTTCGCCGTCACCCTGAGCGGGTGCCGCGGCGGGAGGGCCGATCGTTGCCGACTGCCCCGCCGGGGCGTTTTGCCCCTCACGGCGCCGCTCGCCGACGGCCGTCCCCGCTTCTTTTTGCCCTTCGGGTTGTACGGATTGCAGCAATTGGCACGCCTTGTGCTTTCCTTGGTCCTCGTCGCCGCGGCTGCCAGCCGCACGCGACCTGTGAAGAGGAAAGAGGAACGGGGTTTCGCTTGTCCGATTGCTACCGTTTCCCGTCATCCAAGAGAAAGTTTTCGCGGCAGGTATCGCGCCGCTTTGCACGGAGAAAACATGATGTTGACCGAATCGACCAAAGCTTCTGTCTCAACCTCAAACGAAATGTCGCAAAACGAGACGGCTCCGAGTGCCGACGAGATCGCTCGCCGTGTGTTGGCGATCCGGGCCAGCTGGGGGCTGCGGGAGCGGATCTCACGGCGACGCGTCGGCGAACAACGGTTGAGCGAGCTGCTCGATTTGTTGCACGCAGCGTGATTTGTTGCACGCAGCGTAACGGGCTTCCCCGCAGCGGACGGCTGCGGCGGGCGGCGCTTGCTCGGCGAGGGGATCCCTGCTGCCCGGCGAGCCGTTCCTCCTCGTCGCTTGCATCCACCGGCGACCGCGGTAAGGGGGGTGCGTTTGCCGCAAAAGTCTCTTCCGTCTGGCCTGAAGGCATCTTCAAACGTTCGCTCGGAAGGGCTCCGAGTTTGGCTTGCGCGTCTCAGAACACGCCGGCGTCAAAGCCCCCCCTCATCTCGCTCTGCATTCTCGTAGCCTTTGCCTTCCTGCGCTGGAAGTCAAAGGCTTTTTTTGCGCCGATGGGGGCGCCGCCGGTTACAATCCTGCCTCCAACACCTGCCTTCCTTTCGTTCCTCCTATCATTTCCGGCGTGTCGTGTCCGAGAGTCCTGCTGACGGGGAAACTGAACGCCTGGCGGCGGTCGAACGCAATCGGCGGGCTTACGACCGCATGGCGGATGACCAGCGACCACTCTGCCGCCCTGCCAAGCGCGAAGATTTCGAGGATCCCTTGGCGACGGTCGACCAGATCGGTTGGTTAGGGCCTTCGATCCGCGGCTGGAAGGTCCTCTGCCTGGCAGCCGGCGGCGGACGGCAGAGCGCTTTGTATGCGGCGGCGGGTGCCGAGGTCACGGTGGTCGATCTCAGCCCTCAAATGTTGGAACTCGAC
>CAYNVI010000431.1:0-4582 GCA_964400585.1 uncultured Pirellulaceae bacterium
CCGCGTCGGCTTCGAGGAAACCGGTTGGAACGCCGCCCGTTTACGGGCCGTCGACGCCCCCGTCCTGCACGGCTGGCATCGTCCGGAACCGCAGGTCGAGGCGGCCTCCGCCGAATCGACCGCCGTGATCGTGGCCCCCCTCCGCAACGGCGAAGAAGCGATCGGCGCGATCCAGTGGGTGGTCGGCGGGCCACCGCAGGACCGCCAGACGTGGGAACCGCTCTACCTGCCCGCCACGCGGGCCCTCCTGCAGGCGATCGAACCGTCGCTGCACCGCCGGATGCAGCTGCGGACCGTCTCGCTGGAGGACGCGCAAGCCCAGTTGGGCCAGTTGACCCGGCAGCTGAACGGGATCCAACGCTCCATCCGTCAGGCGATCGAACGCTACCTGCAACGGTTCGCCGGAGCGAGCTTTGGGACCCTGGCGGAAAATCAGCAGTTCGTGCGAGAGATTCAAGAGCTGTTGGAGATGCACGGCTTGCGCGTCCGCTGTCCCGAGTGTGGGCATCCGGCCATCCTCCGCTGCTCCCGCAGTAGCGGTGCGCCGGGAGGCGTGTTTGTCTTCGATCACTACATCGACCGCCGCCGCACCTTCCATGGCGGCGGCGCGACGATGCCGGCGTTGCGGGTGGTCACCAAGCCGCCCCGCCGCGCGACCGCCTCCCCCTCGGCCGCCGCCAGCCCTTCGGCGTAAGCCGCGTGGGGGCCCCGCCCCCGGGGCAAAGGAGACCCCGTGTTTCACGCTGCTCATCGATCATTTGAGCGGTTTCGGCGCTAGCCGCCGGCCCGTCACGGGAAGGCCGGGGGCTAGCGTCCACCCGCTCACAAAAAGCGACGCTGTCCAGCTAGACAGCACAACCGGAACATCGCGGGCGACTGGAGAATCTGTAACGGTTCCCCCAACACGAGTGATGCGGTCAGACGGTACACGCCGAAGGAACCTTTTGCGATCTCGCGGCTCCTTCGGACTCGGTTCGGAACGGCCTCGCTGTCGCCATTCGTCACCGCACGCAAAGGGAAGTGGAGTGCGAAGCTCCCGCTGCCCCGCAGCTGTAACCGTCGAAGACCGATCGCCTGGAGATCGAGGCAGGCGAGCCGCCCCCGGCGTCTCGCGTGAGTTGCCTGCTCTCCGACCACTGCACGATTCCGTCTGCGCACTGCAGGCCCGGGTTGTTCGGGAAGGTGCGATTCGGGCGGTGCGCCCCCTACCGGGACGCCCCCCACTGACGGAAGCCAGAAAACCTGGCGTGCCGGTGGAACAGCAATCAACCCGTTTTCTCGAGGGTGGAAAGCGATGCAGTTTTCGATGGCAGGCCGACGCCTGCTCGGCGGCCTCTTGGTCACTTCTATTGCTGGCTTGATCCCCGGTTCCGCGGCGTTCGCGCAGCAGACCGAAGGCTTGCGTCCGGTCCGGCTGACCGTGCTGACGCAACAGGGCGAAACGCCGCCGGAAGCCCCGGCGACCGACGAAGCGACCGACGAGGAGGAGGGGGAGGCAGAGGCAGCTCCCGCCGGGGAGAACGAGGAGGTCGAGGGCCTCCCGCTCTTACCCGAAACGACGGTCGTCCCGCCGGCCGGCCAGGCGACACGTTCCGATGCTTCCCGCAGTCCCTTGCCCGCCGCGGGGGAAGCGGCCGTCCCCGTGCCGGCGCAAGTGAGCCCGCAGGGAAGCGGTAGCGGCGGAGGCACGGGGGGGCTCGATCCCGGCACCGTGGTGACGGCGGATCGAACGGCGACCGCCGCCGCCAACGTCGGCAGCTCGATGACGGTGATCAGCCGGGAAGCGATTCGCAACAGCGGCCAGACGAATGTCGCCGACATCCTCCGCACCGTTCCCGGACTCGACGTCGTCACCCTGGGAGGCCCCGGACAACAGACCTCGGTCTTCATGCGGGGGGCCGATAGCGACCAGACCAAGGTCCTGCTCGACGGGTTACCGATCAACGACGTGGGGTCGCCGAGTCGTGCCTTCGATTTTTCGTTCCTCTCGATCGATCAAGTGGAACGGATCGAGGTCCTGCGGGGTCCGCAGAGCACGCTCTACGGATCCGATGCGATCGGCGGCGTGATCAACATCATCACCCGCCGCGGGGGACCGCCGCAGACGACCTTCCGCAGCGAGGGCGGCTCGTTTTCGACATCGCGGACGGCCTTGAACCATTCGGGCGGCAGCGAGGAACTCTTCTATTCGATCGGTGGCAGCTACCTCGATACCAACGGCTTTTCCGCCGCCGGCCGACCGCCCGGCAATGTCGAGGACGATTTTCACCGCAACGGGACCCTCTCCGGACGGCTGGGCTGGGATCCCTACGAGGGCCTCCAATTCGATCTGATCGCCCGCTACAACGATGTCGATACCGGGACCGACGGGTTCCCCGCGCCGCTGTTCAGGTTGCAGGATGACCCCTCGTCGTTGGAAACGGAGACGGTCTTCGTCCGCGGATCGGGGACGATGGAGTTGTTCGATGGGATCTGGACGCATCGCTTCGGCAGCGGCTACACCGAGTACCAACGCCAATCGTTTTCGGATTTCCCGAACACGTTTTATGGCCGCACCGGGCGGCTCGATTGGCGCAACGACCTGAAGCTGTGGGAAGGCGATCGGTTCCGCTGGACCGCTTCGTCAGGGATCGATTTCAACGAAGAGGTCGCTCGGAACAACAGCATCCCGAATGTCCGTCAAGGGAACCTGGCCGGCTACGTGCAGACGGCGGTCGATGTCGGCGACCGGCTGTTCCTGACCGCGGGGAGCCGCTGGGATGATTACTCGCGTGCCGGGGCCGCCTTTACCTACCGCCTCACCGGCCGCTACGAGCTCCCGGAAACCGCTTCGGCCTTGCATGCCGCCTTGGGGACGGGCTTTCGCGCCCCGGCATTGAACGAACTGTTCGGGTTGGTCGGCAACGCCAACCTGCAGAGCGAACGGAGCAAGGGCTGGGAAGTGGGGTGGCAGCAGCGTCTGCTCGATGACCGTTTGACCCTCGACGCGACCTACTTCCGCAACGACTTCAGCGACCTGATCGTGTTCGATCCGGCCCCGGCCGTCGGCTTTCCCTTTGGCCAACTTCGCAACGTCAATAACGCCTTGGCCTCCGGCGTCGAGCTGACCAGCGTCTGGGCGCTGACGGATGAATCGACCGCCTTTGCCAACTACACGTTTACCGACACCTTGGATCGGACAACCGACACGCAATTGCTGCGGCGGCCCCGCGACAAGTGGTCGTTCGGGATCAGTCGGACCTTTCCGAACCAACGGGCCAACGTCTCGCTGCAGACGCTTTACGTGGGGCCTCGATTGGGAGTGGGCGAACGGATGGACGAGTACTGGTTGGTCAATCTGGCCAGCTGGTACCGCGTCAACGAAGTGTGGCGGGCCTTCGGGCGGGTCGACAACCTGTTGGACGAGGACTTCGAACCGGCGGTCGGTTTCCAGGGGACGCCTGCGTCCGTGTTTGCCGGCCTGGAGGCGACGTACTAGCTGGACAGCGTCCCGTGCTACTCGCGCCGCCGCGCCCCGGGGCAAAACGGGGCGGCGGTCTGCCGAAGCGAAGGGCGGTTTAAGAGCTGCCCTCTGCGGGGGCGGCCGCCGGAGGGGCGGCGTGAGGGGCGGCCGCTTGCGGTTGCAAGCGGCAGGCGAGATCGATGGCGGCACGCAGGCTCGAATCGTTTGCTTTACCTTGCCAGGCGATATCGAGCGCCGTGCCGTGGTCGACCGAAGTGCGGATGATCGGCAACCCCAAGGTGATGTTGACCGCCTCGTCAAAGGCCAGTGCTTTCAGCGGGATCAATCCCTGATCGTGATACATACAGACGTAAACGTCCGTCAGCGCGCGGCGGGCCGGGGTGAAGGCGGTGTCGGGAGGAAGCGGTCCGACCACCGGAAAACCTTCTTCCCGAGCCTGCCGAACCGCCGGTTCGATCACGCGTTCTTCTTCCCGGTTGCCAAACAAACCGTGCTCGCCGGCATGGGGATTGAGCCCGCAGACGGTCACGCGGGCCTCGCGCCCGCGGATCCGGCTCAAGGCCTGATGTCCCAGCCGGATCGATTCGAGCACGTCGGCGGTCGACAACACATCGGCGACCTCGCGATAGCCGATGTGGACCGTCGCCAGCACGCAGCTCACCTCCGGCGAAGTCAGCATCATCCGGAACTGCGTGGTCCCCGTTTTTTCGGCAAGCAGTTCGGTATGGCCCGGAAAGGGGATCCGCGCCGCATGCCACGCCTCTTTGTGAATCGGGCCGGTGACCACCGCATCGGTCGCTCCCCGCAGCGTGGCCTCGATCGCCCAGACCACGTAATCGTAAGAAGCCTGGCCGGTAACGGCCGAGACCTGACCGGGCTGGAGGTGCTCGAGGGCACCCAAACCGAGGCAGGCCGGCCCGCTCCCTGCGGAAAGCGGGGCGCAGGAGTCGATGACCGGCGGCATCGCGAGGTCGAGCTGCCTGGCGACTCGCCGCAAGACCTCCGCATCTCCCACAATCAAGGGTCGGCACTGCTGTTGGATCGTGGCGTCCGCCGCCGCCTGCAACGCCAGTTCCGGACCGACCCCCGCCGGATCCCCCATCGTGATCGCGATCGTCG
>CAYNVI010000432.1:0-4559 GCA_964400585.1 uncultured Pirellulaceae bacterium
TTCCTCGGCTGTTGGCGAGCGGCTACCAGGTCCGCTGTTTGGTCCGGAGCCCTCAAAAGCTGGCAGAGTACCCTTGGCGGGACAATACGCGACTGGAGGTCATGACGGGCGACTTGCAAGACATCGATTCGGTCCGCCGCGCCGCTGCGGGGATGGACGTCGCTTACTATCTAGTCCACTCGATGGCCGCCGCCGGGCAGGAGTATGCGAGCCGCGACGTGCAACTGGCCACCAATTTCCGGGATTCGATCGCCGCGGCGGGGGTTAAGCGCTGCGTCTATCTGGGAGGCTTAGGGGAACTTGGCCCCGAGCTGAGCGAACACCTCCGCAGCCGTCGCGAGGTGGAATCGTTGTTGGTGGAGGGCGAGGTGCCGGTGACCAGTTTTCGGGCGGCGATGATCATCGGATCGGGGTCGGCTTCCTTCGAGATTTTGCGGTACCTGGTCGACCGGCTGCCGGTCATGGTCACGCCCCGCTGGGTCCAGACCGAGACGCAGCCGATCGCCGTCCGCGATGTGTTGCGGTACCTGGTGGAATGCTTGGACGTGCCGGAGACGGCCGGGACGACGCTGGACATCGGCGGGCGGGGAATCGTCACCTACTTGGAGATGATGCGGTTGATGGCACAGAAGATCGGTTTGCCCAAGCGTTGGATCATCCCTGTCCCCGTGCTGACCCCCAAGCTCAGTTCGCTATGGATCGGGCTGGTGACGCCGGTGAACAGTCGGATTGCCCGGCCGCTTTCCGAAGGTCTCCGCAATCGCACGGTCTGTCGGGACCAGCGGGCGGAAGCGTTGATGCCGGGGAAGTTATTGTCGGTCGAGGAAGCGATCGACGCGGCGCTCGGCACATGGGAAGAGAGGGTGGTCGAGACCCGCTGGTCGACCGCCGGGGAAATGCCGGGTGATCCCGCCTGGTCGGGAGGGACGGTGTTTCAGGACCAACGCGAACTGCTGGTGCACGCCAGTGCATCCGATGCGTTTGCCGCCGCCTGCCGGATCGGGGGAAACCACGGGTACTGGGGAGCCGATTGGCTGTGGCAACTGCGAGGCTGGATGGACAAGTTGGTCGGCGGCCCGGGACTCCGCCGCGGTCGCCGCCATCCGCGCGAGCTTGCTTACGGAGAAGCGGTCGATTTCTGGCGAGTTTCTCAATACGAGAAGAATCGTCAGCTCGGCCTGCGGGCGGAGATGAAGCTGCCGGGAACGGCCGAACTGCAGTTCACGATCGAACCGCTCGGCGAACAAGAATCCAAAGTCACTCAGACGGCCAAGTTCCGGCCGCGCGGCTTGCTGGGGATCCTGTACTGGTACGCCGTGGTGCCGCTGCACTATTTTGTCTTCCAGTTCATGCTGCAAGGAATCAAGCGAGCGGCGGAAGAGACCCGTTCATCGCGTCGTTGAGCGACGGTGCTCTGACGCCGCCGCCACGCCCTAACCTGTGCCTGCGGTCGCCGTTGTCACCGGAGCTTCGGTGGCGGTAAATCGCAGCTCGGTCGTCGTCCGTCCATCGGCCGTCAGTTTGCCATGCAGATCGACTGCCTTGGCGATGCGGCCCCGCTGGGAAACGATGATTTCCAGCATCTCTCCGGGCCGCGCCATCGAGCGAAATTTGGTGTTGCGGACGCGGGCGATCACCGGCACATGTCCGGGCGAGGCCGGCATGGTCCGCGCGATCAAGATGGCGGAAGCCTGGAAGGCGGCTTCGCACTGCAGGGCGCCGGGGAACAGAGGGAAGTCACGATAGTGTGCCTGGAAAATCGGCAGCCCGGGGTCGAGGAACTTCCGGGCGACGATCTGTTCATCCGAGAGGGCCACGACCTCATCGATCCAGAGGTAAGGATCGCCTACCCGGACGATTTCTTTGATGGCGGCGCGGGAGAATTCGGGGGCGGCGGACGGCATGGCAATAGCTAGTCTGAGCGAGGAAACGGAAAGGCGTCAGCGGGGCGCGAGCGCCGCAGTGGAGGGGCGAGAACGCCGCCACGGAGGAGGGAGCCGAGGCCGAAGCGATTTCGTCTCCGTCACCCCAGCGTAGGCGGGCGGCAATCGCCACAGCCTGCGGGACCGCGGCGCGGCGAGCCAATATTTCTGCGGCGGTCCTTCTCTGGTAAGCTTGTCGGCAAGTTCGCGATCTGCCGAACGTCGTTTGGCGGTGGACGGCACGTCGCGTCGCCGAAATCGGGCGCCTCGTTCGACAGGGTCTCCCCCTCCCTTGCTGCCGCGGTTGAGCCGTGGCGTCTCGAATCAGCCATGCCGAATGCAGCCGACGAAACGCCTTTGGATGTGATCGCCGTCGGAGCGCACCCCGACGATGTCGAGTTTGCTTGTGGAGGAACGCTGGCGAGGCTGGTGCAGCAGGGGTACCAGGTTGGGATCGTCGATTTAACCGATGGGGAACCGACGCCCCACTGTTCGGGACCGGCGGAACGGCTGCGGGAAGCGGGGGATGCCGCCGAATGTTTGGGTATCCATAAGCGGATCAATCTGGGGCTTCCCAACCGCCGGTTGTTCGACTGTTTCGAAGCCCGGGTCGCGTTGGCCCGTGAATTTCGACTCTATCGCCCCCGCTTGGTCCTTGGCTTTGGCGATAAAACGCCGATGGCTTCCCCTGACCACTGGCAGGCGATGCAGATCACCGATGCGGCGATCTTCTACAGTCGGCTGACCAAGTGGGACGACCAGTTTGAGGGTTTGCCGGTCCACACCGTGCCTCAACACCTCTATTTCCGCTTGGCCTTCGATCCCGAGATTTTGCCGGGAGTGGCCAGCCATCTGACGGTCGACATCTCCGACACGCTGGAAGCAAAACTGGCGGCGGTCCGATGCTATCGTTCCCAGTTTGCGCGGAAAGAGTACTTATTGGAGCGGGTGCAGGCCGCGGCGGTCGTCGCCGGCCAGGCGGCAGGCGTGGCGGCGGGAGAAATCTTTGCGGCGCCGCGGTCGATCTGTGTGGATGATCTGTTCCGCGCGGTCCTTCCCTACGCGGGGCGTTCCGCCGTCTCGGAACAACGCCCGCCCGAAATCCTTTGAGGCAGGGCCGTGTGACGCTTCCGCTTTGACGTGTGGACGTGCGCCGCGCCGCGGGCGCCTGCTTCCCCCCCCGTCCCTGGGCTGACGAAAATGTGCCAAGCTACGCAAACGGGGACGTTGATGGCAGGTCGATATCGTGACGCCAAGTGAGCCTCGGCTTTGCCCCGCCCCGATCCCCCTCCCCCAACCCGTTCGCGGTATCTTTGTCCGTGATGGCAACGTTTTTCCCGCGAACGGGTTGGCGGAGGCGGGACTAACAAGGCTCCGCCTGATGAACGACCGCGGGCAAAACGGATTTTGCGACAGCACGGTTTTCATCGGCCCATCCCGTCCCCTGATGTCGGACCTGGCATGAACCCCGATCCCCCTTCCTCCCCGGCCGGTTCCGGCTTCTCTGCTGGTGACGCTGGCGGGCCCACGGAGAGCCGCGCCGCGGGAGACCGCCCGCTGGGCGAACAACCCGCACCGGAGCAACCCGCGTTCGACCGACGACCGCTCGGGACGGTTTCGCTGGCCTCGTTAGTCGTCGCCAACATGATCGGGGCCGGGGTCTACACGACCAGCGGGTTTTCCTTGATGGAGCTTCAGCGGCCTTCGGTCGTGCTCGCTTGCTGGGCCGTGGCGGGGCTGATTGCCTTCTTGGGGGCGCTTTGCTATGGCGGTCTCGCCAAAGGGCTGGCCGAATCGGGCGGCGAATACCTTTTTCTGACTCGCGGCGTCCATCCGGCCGTCGGCTTCATGGCGGGCTGGATTTCGCTGACCGCTGGCTTTTCCGGATCGATCGCCTTTTCGGCCAAGACGTTCGCGTCCTACTTGCCGGCGGAATTGCGGGCCGGGCCGGCCAGCCTTGCGCTGTGGGCGATCGCCCTGGTGGGCGGACTGACGCTGGTCAATTTAGCCGACCTGAAACTCGCCGCGCGGGCCCAGAACCTAGTGGTCCTGGCCAAACTGGTGGCCCTGGTTCTGTTCATTCTGTACGGCTTCGCCTTCCTGTTGGCCGACGCTTCGCAAGAGCCCCCGCCGACCGTGTCGGTCAGCGGGATGGAGCCAGCGACCGCCGGGACGGTGACCTGGGGTGCGTTGGCCAGCAGCTTGATGTGGATCTCCTTTAGCTACGCGGGATACAACGCCGCGGTCTACGTCGCGGGAGTCGCTTCGCAGGGGACCCGTTCGGTCCCGCGCTCGATGTGGTTGGCGACGTTGGCCGTAACCGCCATCTACCTCGGCTTGAACGCGGTCTTCTTGTACGGGCCCCCTTTGGAGGCGATCCGTGGCGAAAAAGAAATCGCCTTGATCGCGGCCCGCTCGCTCGGCGGTTTTTGGTTAGGGGAAGCGGTGCGCGTGGTCGTCTTGGTTTCCTTGGCGACATCGGTCTTGGCGATGATTCAGATCGGGCCGCACGTTTATGCTCAGATGGCTCGCGACCGCTTCCTCCCCGGCTGGCTCGATAGCTCCCAGCCGACGCCGCGACTGGGGGTGCTGGTGCAAGCTTGTTTAGCCCTCTTCTTGATCGTCTACACGGACCTT
>CAYNVI010000433.1:0-4558 GCA_964400585.1 uncultured Pirellulaceae bacterium
CCGCTGCGCGGGGCGAGAGGGAACGAAAGGAGCCGCTGCGCGGCCCGTTAGCTGGCTTCCGGATAGGCTCTCAGAGATCCTCGATCTGCCAGTGATCCAGCTCCATCGGGACCGAACGCCCGAAGATGTTGATGATCACCGTCACGCGGCCATTGGCCTCGTCGACCGAATCGACCTCGCCTTCCTGGTTCTGGAAATTGCCTTCCTTGACACGGACCCGGTCCCCCGACTTGAACGGGATCGACGTCTTCATCGGCGCCGGTTCTTCGTCGTCGCCGACCGGCTTCTTGATGAAACGGTCGATATCGACCGGGTCCATCGGCATCGGCTTGCCGGCCGAACCGGTGAAGTCACTGATCCCACTGGTCTCCCGAACCAGGAACCAGGTATCGTCGTTGATCGCCATATTGACCATCAGGTAGCCGGGCAACAGCTTCCGCTTGGTCACGCGCCGCTTGCCCGCCCGGGTGAATTCCACCACGTCCTCGGTCGGCACAATGATCTCGCCGAAGTATTCTTCCATCCCCTCCAGCCTGACCCGCTTTGCCAGGGCGTCGCGGATCGAATCTTCGCGGTTGAAGGCGACCTTGAGGATGTACCAGTCCATCCGATGGCCTTCGTCCACCGGCTCGGCTTCGTCGACCGACTCGGCTTCGTCCTCGGACCGGGCGGCCGCCGGCGGTGCTTCGTCGGCAGGGCTGGTGACGGACGGTTCGGAGGCGGCCGATGCGCTGGGCGCCCCGGCATCGGTGGCACCCGCTTCGCTGGTCTCAGCCGCATCCGGCTGTTCGGTTTCGTCGCGGGGATCCGATTCGGACAAGGGTCGAACCTTTCAGAAGAAAGAAGCTTGGGGAGCGGTCAGGGGCGAGGCCGGCAGGACGGGCCGCCAGCGGCCGGCTAAGGAGTGATTCCGAACCAGCCGAAAATGGCTTGCCAGATGATATCAAAAAGGAAGAGGACGATGGCGAGGAAAAAGATGGTGAAAATCACGACGATCGACGCCCGCACCAGTTCGCTCTTGGCTGGCCAGGAGACCTTGTTCATCTCGGCCTCGACCGAGATCAAGAAGTCCGCAAAGCGAGGCCAGTTGACCAGGCGGAACCCGACCCAGCCGCCGACCAGCAGGATCCCGCCGGGGATCGCCACTTCCAGCCAGCCATTTTCGGGGAAGCGGCCGATCATCATTTGATACAGCCGCCAGCAACCGAGGGCGACAATCACCCAGATCGCCAAGCAGGTAAACTGCCGGACGAGGCGGCCTTGATTTCGCTTGTAAACGCTCGCCGACAGGAGCTCGGACATCAGCGGCGGAGACTGTGAGGCAACTTCCCTGGACACCTGAACGGCTCCCGGTTGGAGATGGGGCAATGGAACGGGTTGGCGCGACGGGCTGGCCTTGGCGGGGCAGCTTCGTCGGCCGCTTGAGCTTGTCGACCGGGGCTTCTGCCGGCGGCTTCGGCTCGTTGGCTGATCCGGCACACACGGGTCTTTCCACCGGGATCACGGTTTCCCACCGCAACCCTGGGGACCGCCACACGGCCGCTGCCGGGCTTCCTGGAGGCCCCTCCACTGCGAGGGTTCCCGGGGGAGCGAGCGTCGCACGAAGAGGAGGGTCTCAGCAGGCAGACCGGCGAGCCAGATCGCATCGCGGGGGACCACCGCCGCCTTGCCGCTGCGACGGGCGATTCACTCCGCCAGCGTTCCGTTGGCAAGTGCAGCCATTCAGCAGGGGCGGCGGGACTCGAACTCGCAACCCCTGGTTTTGGAAACCAGTGCTCTAACCAATTGAGCTACGCCCCTGAATGGTGCCGCCGGACAGGGACCGTAACCGCCAAAAATCCGAACGACAAATCAAGTTACCGGCTGGCCGGCGGTCTGTCATTCGGATTTTGGCATTTTCTCGTCCGGCGACGCAATCGCAATTACTCGATGATCTTCGAGACCACGCCGGAACCGACGGTCCGGCCCCCTTCGCGGATTGCGAAACGGACACCATCGTCCATGGCGATCGCCTTGTGCAGTTCGACCGAGATTTTCACATTATCGCCCGGCATGCACATCTCGGCGTCGGTCAAATTGGCCGTTCCGGTCACGTCGGTCGTGCGGAAGTAGAACTGCGGACGGTAGCCGCTAAAGAACGGCGTGTGACGGCCGCCTTCGTCCTTACTGAGGCAGTAGACTTCGGCTTCGAACTTGGTGTGCGGGGTGATACTGCCCGGCTTGGCAAGCACCTGGCCACGCTGGATGTCGTCACGCTTGACGCCACGCAGCAAGCAACCGACGTTGTCGCCCGCTTTGCCGATCCCCAGTTCCTTGCGGAACATTTCGACCCCGGTGCAGGTGGTCTTGGTCGGTGCGCTGGTGAGCCCGATGATCGAGACTTCCTCGCCCACCTTGATCACGCCACGTTCGATCCGGCCGGTCGCCACCGTCCCGCGACCTTCGATCGAGAAGACATCCTCGATCGCCATCAGGAAGGGCTGATCTTCGTCGCGCTGCGGCTCGGGGATGAACTCGTCCAGCGCGTCCATCAATTCCGAGATGCACTTACTGGCTTCGGGGTCCGCCGGATTGTTGTAGGCCGGCAGGGCACTGCCGTGCACGACCGGCAAGTCGTCGCCGGGGAAGTCGTACTTGCTGAGCAATTCCCGCGCTTCCAACTCGACCAACTCGAGCAATTCCGGATCGTCGACGAGGTCCACCTTATTCAGGAAGACGACGATATAGGGAACGCCGACCTGACGGGCCAGGAGGACATGCTCCTTGGTCTGCGGCATCGGGCCGTCGGCGGCCGAAACCACCAGGATCGCCCCATCCATCTGGGCCGCCCCGGTGATCATGTTCTTGATAAAGTCGGCGTGACCGGGGCAGTCGATGTGAGCGTAGTGGCGGTTCTCGGTCTCGTACTCGACGTGCGCGACAGCGATCGTCACCGTCTTGGTTTGGTCACGCACGGTACCGCCCTTGGCGATATCCGAGTAATTCTTCGCTTTGGCCAAACCCTTGGCGGCCTGCACGGCAAGGATAGCGCCGGTGGTCGTCGTTTTGCCATGGTCGATGTGACCGATTGTTCCAACGTTGATGTGCGGCTTGGTCCGCTCAAATGTAGCCTTAGCCATTTTCTTTCACCTACAACCATCTGCCTGGCATGCCAACGGGAACGTCCCGCCACATCCGCAACCCCTCGCATCGCCTTCACACCGCGATGGACCTCGAGGAGGCCGCAGCCCGCCAGAAACAAGAAAACTTTTGAACCAATTCTCTCTACGTGTTTCGCCGCCACACCCAGCCGGCCGGCTGGATCCGCGGCCTCCGCCGGCCGGACGCGAACGACCGACCGCCAAGAGCTGTTGATGGGACTTGAACCCATGACCTCATCCTTACCAAGGATGTGCTCTACCAACTGAGCTACAACAGCAAAAACAGAGCGGGTGAAGGGAATCGAACCCTCGTATTCAGCTTGGAAGGCTGCTGCTCTACCATTGAGCTACACCCGCGATTTACCACGCAACCCCCGCGATCGACCACGCAATAAAGTGGGAGGTATAGGATTCGAACCTATGTAGACGTAAGTCAGCGGATTTACAGTCCGCCCCCTTTAACCACTCGGGCAACCTCCCCCGATTCTTTCGCCTTGCCGGCCCGTGCATCGCGTCCGGCAGAGCCAGCGGAGGGGTTCGAACCCACGACCTACTGATTACAAATCAGTTGCTCTGCCAACTGAGCTACGCTGGCTGACGCCACCCCCGGCCTCGCGACGCTGGCGGGTGGAAAAGGGAAAAGTTTAGCGATCCGGCGCACGCCGACAAGGCGGAATTGGCCGGAAAGGCCACCTTTTCCACCGGGTTTTTGCGACACCGCGACCGTCTCCCCGCTTCCCCGCGGCGTTGGAGCCGCGAATTTCGGTCTCACCCTGTTCGGCAAGCGGCCAGCGGCCGCCCCAGTCGGTCTGGCAAGATTTTCCAAAATGGTCGGATTTTCCGGTGGCGGGGGCGGCCGCCCCGCGCGCAGGACCGTCAACGCACCCCCGTGGCATACCGCTTGGCGGCAGCCACCGCCAGCTGATCGCAGCGCTCGTTTTCCTCGTGGCCGGCGTGCCCCTTGATGTGCTCGAACTGGAAGCGATGGCGGCTCAGCAGCTGGTCGAGCGTCTGCCAGAGCTCCTGGTTTTTGATCGGGACCAGCCGGCTTCCCTGTTTCCGCTTCCAGCCGCGGGCCTTCCAGCCCGGCAGCCAGCTGGTGATCCCTTGGCCGACGTATTTGCTGTCGGCGTAGAGGGTGACATCGCAGGGGCGTTTGAGCGCCTGCAGGCCGCGGATCACCGCCATCAGCTCCATCTGGTTATTGGTCGTCTCGCCTGCCCCGCCACTCGCTTCTTTCTCCGAACCGCTGCGGAGGTCGCGTAGCAGGAAGGCCCAGCCGCCGGGGCCGGGGTTCCCGCTGCAGGCCCCGTCGGTGAAGAGGTGGATCAGGGGGAGCGAAGCAGGCGGAGGCGAGGTCATGCGGCAGATCGCGGAGAAAAGAGAGGAGGGACAGCACAGGGGCGGAGTCGATCCGG
>CAYNVI010000434.1:0-4553 GCA_964400585.1 uncultured Pirellulaceae bacterium
GGGAGCGGCCCTCGACACCGCGGACATCCGGGCCTCCCTGAAGAGCCTGATGGGGCGGTTGGTCGGGGTCGAACGCGATGGGCCGTCGCTCCGCGAAGCGGTCAACTCGATCGATTCGTTCCGCGCCTACGTGATGCCCAAGCAATTCGAGGTGGCCGAAGGCTGGGAAGTCCAGAATCTGCTGCAGACCGCCCGCATGGTCGCTTCCGGGGCTTTGGTGCGGGAAGAATCACGCGGCGTCCATTTCCGGCGGGACTTCCCCCTGCCGAACGACGCGCAGTGGCGTCGACGGCTGTCGATCCAGATCGACAAGAACGGCGGCTATCCCGAAGCGGGGCCGCGGCTCCCTGAACAGCCTGCCCACCCGCCGCGCGATAGCCGATAGACTAACGGGGGTTGTCCGCCCGCCGCGGCGCCCCCCCCCGCGTCGGTGACGGCGCCCTGCTCTGCCGCGGTCCTCCGCGGCGCTCTTCCGCTGCTCGCCGAATCGCCATGTCCACCGCCCTCTCCCCGCTGCTCCCGCCCGAGCTGATCGCCCGCCTGGAGCGTTTGGAACTGGTTTCCCGGAAGGTCTTTCGGGGACGGATGAAGGGCGAACGGCGGAGCAAGCGAAAAGGTCAGAGCGTCGAGTTCGCGGACTTTCGCAATTACGTCGCCGGTGACGACCTGCGGTTGATCGACTGGAACCTGTACGCCCGCCTCGATCAACTGTTCCTGAAGCTGTTTTTGGAAGAGGAGGACCTCCATTTCTATACGTTGATCGATGCCAGCGAATCGATGAATTTTGGGGATCCGACCAAGTTGCACGTCGCCAAACAGTTGGCCGCCTGCCTCGGCTACATCGGGCTGTGTCGCGCCGACCGCGTGCGGATCGCAGCGCTGGGGCCACCGGCCGCCCACGCCCCGGTACTCCGCGGCAAGGCCAACGTTTGGCGGATGCTGCAATACTTGGACAGCGTGCAGCCCGGGACGAACGTGCCGCTGGCCGATGGCGTGAAGGATTTCGTGCTTCGCAACGGCGGCAGCGGGGTCGTGGTGCTGATCACCGACCTGCTGGACAAGCAAGGGTACGAGCAGGCATTGCGGATGCTGATCGGTCGCCGGATGGATGTCTACGTGATCCATCTGCTCGCCCCGGAAGAACTCGATCCGCCGATCCAGGGGGACCTGAAACTGGTCGATGCCGAAGACGGCGACCAGGCCGAGGTCACGGTCAACCGGGTTTTGTTGGAACGCTACAAACAGACCGTCGACAGCTTCATCGAGACGGCCCGGACGTTCTGTTCCCGCCGCGGGATCGCCTACATGCTGACCCGCACCGACCAGCCGGTCGATGCCTTGGTGACCAAGTACCTGCGTGAACGGGGAGTCGTCCGATGAACGTGATGCCGGCGCTGTCGAACTGGCAGTGGGCGTTATTGGCCGCCGTCCCGATCGGGATCATCCTGCTTTATTTTTTGAAGCTCCGCCGCCAGCCGGTCCAGGTGCCCAGCACGTTCCTGTGGGCGCGGACGATCGAGGACCTGCATGTCAACAGCTTGCTGCAACGGTTGCGCCGCAGCCTGTTGCTGCTGTTGCAACTGTTGGTCGTCGCCCTCGCTGCCCTCGCCCTCCTGCGTCCCGGTTGGCAAGCGGACCAAACGCTCGGCAAGCGGCAAATCTTTTTGCTCGACCAGTCGGCCAGCATGAATGCCCGGGACGGCGAAGCGGAAGCAACCCGTTTCGAACAGGCCCGCCGGCAGATTCGGGAACGGATCGAGGCGATGGACGATAGCGAGGTGGCGATGCTGATCGGTTTCAGCGATCGGGCCAACGTGCTGCAAGCCTTCACTGCCGATCGCCGCCGGTTGCGCGAGGCCTTGCAGCGGGCCCAACCGACCTCGCGGCCGACCGACGTGCTTGAGGCGCTCCGCGCCGCCGACGGTTTGGCCAACCCCAATCGCACCAGCCAGGCGGGCGACGTGAACGATTTTCAGGTCGCCGACGCGAAGCCGGCCGACCTGTTGCTGTTCAGCGATGGAGGCTTTCAGGCGGCCACCGAATTCGACCTGGGCAACCTCCGGCTGCGGTACTTCGCCGTCGGCACCGACCGCGCCGAAAACCTGGGGATCGTGGCCTTTTCGGCCGAACGCAATTTGGAACAGCCCGCCCAGGTGCAGGCTTTCGCGCGGGTCGCCAACTTGGGAGCGAGCCCCCAACGTTGCACCGCGACGCTGTTCTTGGACGGGGAGTTCCTCGATGCCACGCAGGTCGAGCTGCCTCCGGAGGAAGAGCAAGGTCTGTCGTTCGAACTCACGTCGGCCGAGCCCGCTTCCTTGCGATTGGAACTCGACATCGAAGACGATCTGGCGGTCGACAATGTCGCCTACGCCGGGATTTCACCGATGCGAACGGTTTCGGTGCTACTGGTCACGCCGGGCAACCAGCCGTTGGAATTGGCGCTGCAGACAACCCAGGCTGCCAAGGTCTGTCAGTTGGAGACCGTGCCGCCCGGTTTCCTCCAGAGCGACGCGTACCGAACGCGTGCGGAGGAGGGGATCGATGATTTGATCCTGTACGATCGTTGTGCCCCGGCGACGATGCCGCGGACCAGCACCGTCTTTTTAGGTGCCCTGCCCCCGGCCGGTTGGTCGGCGGGGGAACCGACCTCGCCGGTGCTGTTGATCGATATCGATCGGACTCATCCGATCATGCGTTTCCTGGAGCTGTTCTCGCTGCAGATTGTCGAGGGACGTCCGCTGGAGGGGCCGGCCGGGACGAGCGACCTGCTGACGGCCGACGCCGGCCCCGTGATGTCGATCGCCCCCCGCGAAGGTTATCAAGATTTGATCGTCGGCTTCGAAATCTTGTCCGCGACCGAAGATGGCGGCAGCGCCTTCAATACCGACTGGCCGGTGCAGCGGAGCTGGCCCGTGTTCTGGCTGAACGTGCTACGGCATGTGGGGGGCGCCGTCGAACTCGGCGCGGCCGCTTCGCATCGTCCGGGAGAGACCGTCACGCTGCGGGTCGACAATCGGCTGCGGGAAGTCGCGGTCACGCGCCCCGATGGTTCGCAAGACCGTCTGCAAGTCGGGCCGGGCGGAGTCACGCCGATCGCCGCGACCGAGCAGACCGGACTGTACCGGGTGGCTGCCGAGGAGACGCCGTTGGCCCTCTTTGCGGTCAACCTGTTGGATGTCCAGGAAGGTCGCTTGACCGTGGCCCCGGATGTGCAGGTCGGGTACGAACCCCCGGTTTCGGCCGAAGGGGTCGAGGTCGCCGGACGCAGCGAGCTGTGGCGGTGGCTGCTGCTGGCCGCCGTCGGTTTGTTGGCAGCCGAATGGTTCGTCTACAGCCGCCGCCTCGGCTAGGCGGCTGCTCACTGGCCCGTCGGCTTGTGAAAATCCCTGGAATCAAGGACAGTTGGCGTGGGCGGCTCGCCTCCCTGTTCTCCGCACGCCTCCTTTCTTGCGAAACGCCGCTATGCCCAGCCCCGCGAATTCCCAGGCTGTCCCCGAATCGTTTGATCCGAGCGTCTTTCGCCAAGGCTATCGCGCATCGGGGGTGCTGCTCCATCTGACCTCGCTCCCGTCGGCACATGGGATCGGGGATTTTGGGCCGGCGGCCGAAGCCTGGATCGATGCCTTGCAGCGGGCCGGGCAACGGTGGTGGCAGATCCTGCCGATCGGCCCTCCGGATCGGGGGAATTCTCCCTACACGCCGCTTTCGACCTTTGCCTGTAATCCGCTGCTGATCAGCTTGGAGCGGCTGGTCGATGACGGTTTGTTGTCGCCCGAGGACTTGGACGGGGCGGACTTCCCTGCCGACCACGTCGACTACGAGGCGGTCGCCTTATTCAAGGAGGAGCGGTTGAGCCGGGCGTGGCGACGGTTCGGCGAAGGGGCGGCCGAGCCGCTCCGCGAGGCCCACGATCGTTTCTGCAGGGAACAAGCGGGGTGGTTGGAGGACTACGCCGCGTTCATCGCCCTGAAGCTGCGGTTTGACGATGCGGATTACGTCGATTGGCCGGCGGAGTACGTCCAACGGCAGCCCGCTGCGATGGCCACGGTTCCGGAAGAATTGGCGGATATTTGCGGGCTGGTCCGCTTTGGCCAATTCATTGCCTTCCGGCAACTCGAACAGCTGCAACAGTACGCCCACGACCACCAGGTCCAGCTGTTTGGCGACCTGCCGATCTTTGTCTCGGCCGATTCCGCCGACGTATGGGCGCATCCCGAACTGTTTCGCTTGGACGAGCGGCGGCGGCCGCGCGAAGTGGCGGGCGTGCCGCCCGACTATTTCAGTGAGACGGGGCAATTGTGGGGCAACCCGCTGTACGATTGGGAGGCGATGAAACAGTCAGGCTACCGCTGGTGGTGCGAACGGCTGCGGTCCTTGATGCGGCACCACGATCTGATCCGGCTGGATCATTTTCGTGGCTTCGCCGCTGCCTGGCACGTCCCTGCCGAGGCGCCGACTGCCGAGACCGGCCAGTGGGTTCCCGGTCCGGGCGCCGACTTTTTCGAGCAGGTCCGGGAAGCCTTAGGGGGCTTGCCATTCGTCGCCGAAGATCT
>CAYNVI010000435.1:0-4552 GCA_964400585.1 uncultured Pirellulaceae bacterium
CTCGTCGGCGTATTGACGGATCGTCCGGTCGCTGGAGAACCATCCGCTACTTGCCGAGTTGAGGATGCTCATCCGGTTCCAGCCTTCCTGGTCCTTGTACGCTTCGTTGACCGCCTGCTGGGCGTCGATGTAGCTGCGGAGATCGGCGATGGTCAACCATTGGTCGCCCGGGTTCCGCAGTCCGGCGGTCAGGATATTGAAGATCCCCGGTTCGGCCTGATTGAAATGGCCCCCGTCGAGCAGGTGCAGCACGCGGCGGATGTCTTCATCGCCCGAGATGATCTCGTTGGGGCGATAATCCTTGCGGGTTTCCACCACCCCTTGGGCATCGAGTCCGAACAGGAAGAAGTTCTCGTCTCCGGCCTTCTCACGGATTTCGATGTTCGCACCGTCGAGCGTCCCGATGGTGAGGGCTCCGTTCATCATGAACTTCATGTTCCCCGTGCCGGAGGCTTCTTTCCCGGCGGTCGAAATCTGTTCGGACAGTTCGGTGGCCGGACAGATCACTTCCATGGCCGAGACGCGGTAATTCGGCAGGAACACCATCCGCAAGCGGTCCTTTGTTTTCGGCTCGCTGTTGACGACCTGGGCGACATCGTTGATCAGTTTGACGATCAACTTGGCGACGTGGTAACCGGGGGCCGCTTTGCCGCCGATCAGGACGCATCGCGGAACCATCCCGTCCGCCTCGCCGCGACAGATGCGATCGTACAGATGGATTACATGCAGCACGTTGAGCAGTTGCCGCTTGTACTCGTGGATCCGCTTCACCTGGACGTCGAACAACGCCTGCGTCGGGAATTCGACGCCCGTGTGTTTCGCGACGTAGGCGGCGAGTTTCTCTTTGTTCGCCTGTTTGACTTCCCGCCATTGTTTGCGGAAATTTGCATCGTCGGCGTGGGGGGCGAGCTGGTCGATCTTTGCCAGGTCGACCTCCCAGTCCTCGCCGATCGTCTCGTTCAGAAGGCCTCGCAATTTTGGGTTGCAATGGGCCAACCAGCGACGTTGGGTGACGCCATTGGTCTTGTTGTTAAACTTCTCGGGCCACAGCGTGTTGAAGTCGGCGAACAAGCCTTCTTCCAGTAATTTCGTATGCAGCGCGGCGACGCCGTTGACCGAGAAACTGCCGACGATCGCCAGGTACGCCATCCGAATGTGGGGCGTATCCCCTTCTTCGACCAGCGACATCCGCTGCTGCATCTCGACATCGCCGGGCCATTGCTGGTCGACTTCTTCGAGGAAGCGGCTATTGATCTCGTAGATGATGTCGAGCAGCCGCGGGAGCAGACGGCGGAACAAGGCGACCGACCACCGCTCCAACGCCTCGGGCAGCAGCGTATGGTTCGTGTACGCCATGCATTGCTGCGTAATCGACCAGGCCTCGTCCCACTCCAGTCCGTGCTCATCGAGCAACAGGCGCATCAATTCGGGAACGGCACAGGCGGGGTGTGTGTCATTCAGCTGAAAGCAGTTCTTCTCGCCGAAGTCGGAGAAGTCCTCCCCGTGTTCGGCGACCCAATCGGCCAACACGTCTTGGAGGCTGGCCGACACGAGGAAGTACTGCTGCTTGAGTCGTAGTTCCTTGCCGTTCTCGCTGGCGTCGTTGGGGTACAGCACCATCGTGATCTGCTCGGCAAGATTCTTCTGGGCGACCGCCTCGGGGTAGCTGCCCGCGTTGAATTCGTCCAGATCAAAGGCGTCGTTGGCGGAGGCTTTCCAGAGCCGCAGGCTGTTGACCGTGCCGTTGCGGTAGCCGGGAATCGGCATATCGAAGGGGAAAGCCAGCACTTCGTGCGTGTCGGTCCAACGAGCCCGTTGGATGCCATGTTGATCGCGGATGTACTCGGTGTGCCCGTAGAACTTCACGCTGCGTTGGTCCTCGGGCCGTTCCACTTCCCAAGGGTTGCCGTCGCGCAGCCAATGGTCGGGGTCTTCGACCTGCCGGCCATCTTCGATGTGCTGGTGGAACATCCCGTACTCGTAACGGATCCCGTAGCCGACGACCGGTAGTTTGAGGTTCGCGCAACTGTCGAGGAAACAGGCCGCCAGGCGGCCGAGGCCCCCGTTGCCGAGTCCGGCGTCGAGTTCCTGTTCGGCGATCTCTTCCAAGGCTACCCCGTACTGGTGAAGCGCTTGGCGGGCATCGGCATCGAGGTCGAGGTTTTGGACCGCGTTGGTCAACGAGCGACCGATCAGGAACTCCAGCGAAAGGTAGTAGACCTTCTTCTCGGCGCTCGCCGCCATCCGGTCTTCGGTTTGCCGCCAGTGGGCGACCAAGCGGTCGCGGACGGCGGTGGCGAGGGCCCGATAAAGGTACTTCTTGTCTTGGGAGCAGTCATCATGACAAAGCGTGATCGCCAAATGCCGACGCAATTCCTCACTCAGTGAGCCGAGGGCATTGACTCCGAACGACGCGTCGGACTGGGAGGGAGCTTGCAGCGTATCCGTCATGAGTTTCGCTCTTATTTGGCAATAGGTACCGGCGGAGAAAAGAACGCAGCCCGCCTTCTCGGTCGCGGGTATCCTGCAAAACAGGGTCCGCTCAAGGATCATGATCCGTTGGAAAGTAGCATATTGCAGTGGGGGAACGTCAAGAAAATTTCAAAGGAGAACGTTCCTCCTTCAAGCCGTTGCTTAGGCAAAGGATCGAGCCACTACAGGGGCGGCAACGACCTCCGGGGGGAACGGCCTCCCTCCCTGCCGCGATGCCCCGGCGACCGCTCGGCGACCGTTTCGCCCAGCGGATGTCCGCAAAACGAGCAGGGCCCGCAAACTCGCTCCTGCCGGCGAGTCCGATCTGTCAGCGAACTTACTGTCAGCGAACTTACTGTCAGCGAACTTACAGCCTAACCGGAAACGAGCCAACGGGCCGCGCAGCGGCTCCTTTCGTTCCCTCTCGCCCCGCGCAGCGGGGGAGAGGGGGAGGGTGAGGGGGTTTCCGGAGAGGCACTTATGGATCAGCAAACCGAGTGCCACCCGCGGGTGCGCCGGTTCAAGGACAGTTCCGGGGGACGCCGGCGCCGGGAGCGCCCCGGGGGGCGGCTAGCCGCGGTCCCAGTTGGGGTCGAGGCGATCGAGCCTCCGCAGCATTGCCTCCCACAGTTTGCGGACGTCCCCGGCGTGGTACTTGTCGTACTGACGGGCGGTGTGTTCGCAGACTTCATGCGACGGGATCAGCAACTGATCGGTGGCCGCCATCGTTTGCCGCTGGACCTCGCAGGTCTCGTGCAGGTAGTACATGTAGTAGAAAGCCTCGGCGACCGAATCGCCGACCGTCAGCAGGCCATGGTTCCGCATGATCATCGCCTTGTGGACCCCCAGGTCCTCCACGATCCGCGCTCGGTCGTCCAGGTTCAAGGCGATGCCGCCGAAATCGTGATAGGCGATCCGCTGATAGAATTCCATCGCGATCTGATTCAGCGGCAGGATCCCTGGGGACATCGCGCTGATCACCATCCCTGCCCGAGCATGGTTGTGCATGATGCAAGCCGCATCGTCGCGCTGCAGATGGATCGCGCTGTGGATCGTAAAGCCCGCGGGGATGAAAGAGACCTCCGGTTGGTCCAGCACGTTGCCTTCGACGTCGATCTTCAATAGCTTCTCAGGCGTGATTTCTTCGGAGAGGTAACCTTCAGGATTCACCAGGTAAGTGCTCGGCTGGCCTGCGGCCGAGGGCAGTCGCAAGGAGATGTGATTGAAGACCGTATCCATCCAGCCGAAGTGCGCTGAGAGGCGGTAAGCGGCCGTCAGCTCACGTCGTTTCTGTTGCTCGTCTGCGGACCAGTCGGTCATCAGCCGTTCCTCGGGCAGGGCGTCGTTGCTTGGGCGGGGTCGCACGAGGGGTAAGCAAACCAGACCGACCCGCGAAAGTCAACGACGGCACCGGCGGCAGCTCGAGCCCTCCTCGTGCCGCGCCTTAACTGTTGCCGTGTTTCAAAACGAGAATCGGAATCGACTGCTTGGCGGGCTCGAGGGTGGCTCAAAGCGCCCTTCGACACGACGCTCCTCAAAAGCTCGCGGGTGCGGGCTCGCGGGCAGCGCCCCCCAGCGGGAATTTGCCCCGCAGTGGGAATAGTGACTCCGCTCGGGCCCGTACAGTTCCCGTTCCATCAACCGCAGCCAGGGGACCGCTTCCCAGGCGATGATCTCCCGCATGTGCTGGATCCGTTGAAAGTCGGCTCGGCATACGCCATCGAACGATTGATGTTCCAGCTCGCTAGCGAGGCGCTGCAACAAATGCTTCACCTTCCGGAAGTCATCCTTCAAGTGGCGGTCGAGCGAGGAGGAATAACGCCCGTGCCGTGAAGCCTGGTGGATGAGTTCGTGCATGTGCGCCTTGAGCTCTTCGAGCTGCGTCACCGTCCGCTCGATCTCGGTGGCGTGGTAGTAGTCGGTGGACAATCCATGGGCGTCGTCGTGCAGGTGCGAGACGAGCTGCGTGAGCGTGTTGGAGGCCCGATCGAGCACGTGCAGGTCGGGGACGTGGTCCGCGGGCCGGTGGGACGAGTGGCGCGAGGAGGAGGGCGTATCGTGTGATGGCCAGCCCCCACGG
>CAYNVI010000436.1:0-4546 GCA_964400585.1 uncultured Pirellulaceae bacterium
TGATGAGTCGGTTGATGAACAACCGATCCGCGGGCGCCGAGTCGTCCCCGTCGTATTGCTTGAGATACCGGCTTCCGGAGACGATGTCCGCCGCCGATGCCGCTTCGATGAATCGCGGAATCCGCTTCGGCTGATGCTGGCCGTCGCAATCGAGCGTGACCACCCCGTCGAAGTCCTCGTGGATGGCGT
Organism: uncultured Pirellulaceae bacterium; assembly: GCA_964400585.1. Classification (GTDB taxonomy): domain Bacteria; phylum Planctomycetota; class Planctomycetia; order Pirellulales; family Pirellulaceae; genus CAYNVI01. The sequence continues at coordinate 190 of CAYNVI010000436.1, forward strand.
GGTCAAACGCCGTCTGCAACGCCGCGCCGTATCCGCGATTTTCTGGATGCCGGATCACCGTCACGTCGTCACGCGCGCCCAACACCGCCCCCGTCCCGTCGGTCGATCCATCATCGACAACCAAGACATCCCGGCAGTACTGCCGCACTTCGGTGAGGACTTCCCCCACCGTTTCCACCTCGTTGAAGACTGGCAAAGCCGCCAACCATCGCTGATTCGAAGACGAAGTCACGTGCGGACGATCCTTTTTGACTGACAGAAAGGGAAGTGTTTGGGAGGGGACGGCAAAGGTAGCAACCGCTGCGCCAACCTGGCATTCTATCGGCATCCCCACTTTTTTTGGATGCCTCTGCCCCTCGCCGGTTCAGCGGCATCAGCCGGGACGGCTTACCCCTGAAACATGCCGTGACACGCAGCGATTGCCGGCCGAAGCGGGCTGGCAACGCGGGCTGTGTGGGCGGGCGGGCGTTGGCCCCACCCTCACGGGGATCGTGGAAACGCGATGTGCTGAAACGCGGGCCTTGCGCCAGTCCCTTTACCCCGCCGCCGGCGGCAAGCTGCGAATCGGATCCGCTTCTTGGCGACTCGCCCAGATCTGCACCGCTGGATGCTCCGCCAGCAGGTCATCGACCAATGACTCCATCGCAAACCGCTCGCTGGCATAGTGTCCCAGCAGGACAAGCCCCAGACCCCGCGATTCCGCCTCCAAGCAGGTATGGAAGGTCGCTTCGCCGGTGATCATCGCATCGCACCCCTGACCAATGGCCGACGCCAGGAGGCCTCCGCCACTGCCACAGGCGATCGCTACTTTCTGGATCGCTTGGTCGGGGTCACCGACGTACCTCACGTGGGCAGCGCGGCTGAAGTCGGCGGCCTGCTGCCCCAGCAAGACCAACGTCGACGGCTCCGGCAACCGCCCCAAGCGGCCCGCCCCCAGCGCCAGATCTTCCTCCGGGTCGCAAGGCTCCAGCGGTCGGGGTTGCCGCAACCCCAGCCCATTGGCCCATTGTTGATTGATCCCGGCAATCGCCGAATCGTACGCCGTGTGGGCGCTATAGACCGCCACACCGGCAGCGGCAAGCTGCAGCAACAGCTCGCCCGCCAGGCTATCCCCGGTCAACCGCCGCAACGGTTTGAAGGGGAGCGGGTGGTGGGTGACGATCAACCCGACTTCCTGCTCGATCGCCTCCGCGATCACCGCGGGCGTGATCGTCAGACAGGTCATGACCCGCGCGACCGGCTGCCGACGGTCTCCCACCAGCAGCCCCACATTATCCCAATCCTCGGCCAACCCCAGAGGGGCAAGCCGGGCAAGTGTTTGGGCAACCTGCTCGATCGTCGTGGACATCGTCGGCTCAGCGGTCGAAGCAGCGAATGTTTCTCCGAGGGCCTCTCCGCAAAGCCGTTTCTTCGGAGACGAGGGAGGGGCCGCCCGGCAGCTGCGGCGCCCTCGGGCCCGCGCAGCGAGCCAGCGGGACCGCGACAAGGGCGTGCCGAATCGGCACCTCGAAGAGAGGCATCACCGCGGAGCGATCATGCAGATCATCCGGCGACCGTGCTGCTGCGGCGAGGTTTCGACTTTGCCGACCTCGCCGAGCGTCTCGATCACCGATTCCATCACCTTGCGGCCCTCTTCGATGTGGGCCATCTCCCGCCCGCGGAACAACACCGAGACCTGCACCTTATCCTTATGCTTCAAAAACTTTTCAGCTTGGCGGATCTTGGTGTTGATGTCCTCGGAGCCCGTTTTGGGACGCAGCCGGATCTCTTTCGTCTTGGTGTGGGCGCCCCCCTGGTTCCGCTTCTTGTTCTTGTCGTACTTGTATTTGCCGTAATCCATGATCCGGCAAACCGGCGGACGCTCGTTGGGAGCCACCTCGACGAGGTCGAGCCCCGCCTCGCGGGCTTGATCCAGAGCCTCTTCGGTCGGGATGATCCCTAACGGCTCCCCCTCCGCGCTGATCACGCGAATCGGGGTGATGCGAATTTGAGAATTGATGCGCGTCGAATCGCGCTGATCGGGTTGATTGGGTCGTCGTGCCAATGCCACCAAAAAGCTTCTCTCCGGCCAGGTGGTGTTCCCAGCGCAAAAGTGGAACGAACGAAAGCGAGCGGGCCACTCGGCCACGACGTCGAGGGTGGTCGACGACGCCGGAAATCTCCGGCAACGAACTCGCAGCAGCGACCGCCGGTCGCTGCCTATCGCTAGCTATAAGCAAAAGTATTGGGGGGAAACGATGCGGTCGTCAATATGAATTCCTCTAATTTTACCGTTTTTCCCGCGGGCGACGGCGACCAGGAGGCTCTTGACGCGCCTGCAGGGACCGCCCAAACTACCTGGGCGGAAGTTGAACCCGCTCGCTGGCGGCGCGGGCTCGCTGCGGTCGATGCCGTCTTCTCAGCAGCGGATCGCGCGGGTAAACTCCGCGGCTTCACTCCCCCCCCGCGACGCGGTTCGCCGCCTCGCGACGGGTCTCAGGAGGGCGATTAGCTCAGTTGGTTAGAGCGCCACGTTGACATCGTGGAGGTCACAGATTCGAATTCTGTATCGCCCACTTGCAAAGCCCTAAACCCCGCAGGTTTAGGGCTTTTTTTGTGGGGTTGCCTCCGCTCCACTGCCGCGTCGCGCCCCCCCTTTCCAGGCGGCGGCGCCACCCGCTCGTCCTCATGCTCCGACGCGATATCCTCCCAGGGGGTTCCGGAGGCAAAATCGAGGGCCGCGGCACGCTCGGCATCCCGGCGACTGGCCGCCCGACCGGAACGCGCCGCGTCGCTGCTTGCCAAGCCCGCCACAGCACGCCCCCGTCGTGTGCCATTGGAGTCGCCATGACCGCTGTCTTCTCGCTGTTGATCGTCGTCACCTTCGCCGTCTTCGTCACCCGGATCGCCTCGTCGGCCCTGATGCTTACGGGCTTGTCTTTCGATGTCGCTCGGTTTCAGGCCCGCTCCGCTTTCACCGGCTGCGGATTTACGACGCAGGAAGCGGAGGACATGGTGCGGCACCCCGTGCGGCGACGCGTCGTCATGCTGCTGATGCTGCTGGGAAATGCCGGTCTGGTGACGGCCATCTCCTCGCTGTTGCTCTCCTTCGTGAACCTGACGGGGACCGAGACCGCTTGGCTGCGAGCCACCGTCCTCGCCGGTGGCTTAGCCGCCCTCTGGTTGTTAACCCGCAGCCGCTGGCTGGACCATTACACGTGTCGGTTGTTTGAACGAGTCCTCCGCCGCTGGCCGTCGATGGACGTGCAGGATTACGCAAGCCTGCTCAACCTGACCGGCGAGTTCACCGTAGCGGAGATCGACGTCGACGAAGGGGACTGGCTGGCGGAGAAAGCCCTCCGGGAGCTGGACCTGAAGGAGGAAGGAATCATCGTTTTGGCGATCCGCCGCGAGGACGGAGATTATGTCGGCGTTCCCTCGGCCGACGAGCGTTTCCATTCCGGTGACCGAGTGGTGCTTTACGGACAGGACGAGGCCGTGCGGTCACTCGACAAACGGGACAAAAACGTTGCCGGAGAAGCAAGCCGGGAACAAGCGATCCGACGAGAAAGCAGTCGCAAAAGAAAACAGGAAGCGCGCGAACGCATGCGCGAGGAGGAATATGCGCAAAGCCGGGCGGAAGAGCATTCGTAAGGGATGGTTCAGCCACGACTTCCCCTCGACCTTTCGATTTGCCGCGGGGCGGCCAGGGCGATAGGTTACAACCGGGCGCCGCGTCGGAAGCCCCCTTGATGCTTGCTCCGAGGAAACATGACCGTGGCAGCTCTCCCGCGTCGCCCCGCCCCCTTTCCTTCTTTGTCGGCTTCCGCCCTGCTCCACGCCGGTCTCCTGACCGCGCTGGCGTTATGGTACCCCCAGCCCATCTCCCAGCCTGCCGCCCGGCTGCGGATCGCCTGGGCCGATGTCCCCCCGGCGTTGCAGCACCCGGCCCTCCCCACCCTCGCGTTGGCGCCTGCCGCCTCCGCTCAACCTTGGCCGAGCGAGCCGGCCGCGGTCGACCTGCCTCCTGCCCCGCCCCCGGTGTCTCCGCTGGCCCCGCTCCCCGCTGTCGCCGACACGGTCGAACCGGCCGCCTGGATGGCACCCTGGGTCGAGCCGCTCGCCGCCACGCGACTCGCCGGGAACCGCCGCTCCGGCACCAGCGGCCAAGCCGGAGGCCACGGCGACCGCGCCGCGCAGGCCGCCGCGGGAGCGACCGATGCCGACTCCGTCAGCTTCTTTGGAGCCCGCGCGGCGGCCCGCAAAGTCGTCTTTGTCCTCGATAACTCGGGAAGCATGAAACGACCGATGGCCAACCGTCGGCGCGAACAGGTCCTTAAAGCGGAGGTGATGCGGTCGATCCGCGGTCTCGGCGAGG
>CAYNVI010000437.1:0-4541 GCA_964400585.1 uncultured Pirellulaceae bacterium
CGCGGCCTGGATCGCGCGGCGGCAAGCCGACGGCGCGCGGGCCGACTTGCCGCTGCTGGCGGTCGGGGACGTCCACTACCACGCGCCCGAGCGGATGTTGATGCACGACTGCGTGACGGCGATCCGGCAGGGAACGACGATCGATGCGGTGCATGCCCATCGCTTTGCCAACAGCCAGCGGCATCTTCGCGGGCGGGATGACCTGCGGCGGTTGTACGCGGCGATCCCCGCTGCCGTGGCGCGGACCGGAGAGGTCGCCGCCCGCTGCCGCTTTCAGCTCGATGAGTTGCGTTACGAGTATCCCGAAGAACTGGCCCCGCCCGGCAAGACGGCCGGCGAGCATCTGCGGCGGCTGGTCTGGGAGGGCGCCTGCCAGCGTTGGCCGGCGGGCGTGCCCGACAAGATCATCGCCGCCTTACGTCATGAGATGACCTTGATCGACGAGCTCCACTACGAGGCCTACTTCCTGACGGTCTGGGATCTGGTCCGGTTTGCCCGGCAGCAGGGGATCCTTTGTCAGGGGCGGGGTTCGGCTGCCAATTCAGTCGTCTGCTACTGCCTGGGGATCACCAACGTTGATCCCAGCCAGATGGAGCTGCTGTTCGAGCGTTTCATCAGTCGGGAACGGGATGAGGCGCCCGACATCGATGTCGATTTCGAACACCAACGCCGCGAAGAAGTGCTGCAGTACCTGTATGCCAAATATGGCCGCGAGCGGGCGGGACTGACCGCCACGGTGATCACCTACCGGATCAAGAGTGCCCTCCGCGAGACCGGCAAGGCGCTTGGCTTTTCCGCCGATCGGATCGAAGGGCTCGCCAAACTGTCGGGGCATCATCAGGCGGCGGCCGACCTGCCCACGCGGTGTCGGCAGGCGGGGCTCGATCCCGCTTCCGAAATCGGCCAGCGGTTCGTCTACCTGACCACCACCTTGCTCGGCTTTCCCCGCCACCTTTCCCAGCATGTCGGCGGGATGGTGATGACCCGCGGGGCGCTCTGCGAGCTCTGCCCGATCGAGAACGCGGCGATGCCGGGGCGGACGGTGATCCAGTGGGACAAGGATGATCTGGAGACCTTGGGGATCTTGAAAGTCGACGTGTTGGCGCTCGGCATGCTCTCGGCGTTGCGGCGGATGTTCGAACTGGTCCAGCGGCATCACGGGGTGCCGTTGTCGTTGGCTTCGATCCCCCCCGACGACCAAGCGACCTACGACATGATCTGCCAGGCCGACACGATGGGGGTGTTCCAGATCGAAAGCCGGGCGCAGATGAGCATGTTGCCTCGTTTGCGTCCTCGCTGCTACTACGACCTGGTGATCGAAGTGGCGATCGTCCGTCCCGGTCCGATCCAAGGCGAGATGGTCCATCCTTTTTTGCAAGCGCGGAAAGACCCCGCCGCGGTGGTCTACCCCAACAAGGCGGTGCGGGGCGTGTTGGAACGCACCTTGGGCGTGCCGATCTTTCAAGAGCAAGCGATGCGGCTGGCGGTGGTCGCCGCGGGGTTTACGCCGGGCGAGGCGGATCAGTTGCGGCGGGCGATGGCCGCCTGGCGACGTCCCGGGGTGATCGATCGGTTTCGCCAGAAGCTGTTGGCGGGAATGCAGCGGGAAGGCTTCCCGCAAGCCTTTGCCGAACATGTCTTCCAGCAGATCCGCGGCTTTGGGGAGTACGGTTTTCCTGAATCGCACGCGGCCAGTTTTGCCTTGCTGGTGTATGCCTCGGCGTACCTCAAATGCCACTACCCGGCCGCTTTTTGCACGGCCTTGCTGAACAGTCAGCCGATGGGTTTCTACGCGCCTGCGCAGTTGATCGCCGATGCCCGGCGGCAGGGGGTGACCGTGTTGCCGGCCGAGATCAATCGTAGCGAGGCGGATTGCACGCTGGAGTGGCAAACGCCGGCGGAGGGTCCAGCCGGTTGGGCGATCCGGTTGGGGTTGCGGATGATCAAAGGGCTGCCCGGCGCGGCCTTGGAGCGGTTGTTGGCGGGGCGGTCCCGCGGGGGTCCGTATCGCGATGTTGCCGAGCTGACCCGCCGCAGCGGCGTGGGCCAAGCCGTCTTGCAATGCCTGGCCGATGCCGATGCCCTCCGCGGGTTAAGCGCCGATCGGCGGGCCGCCCTCTGGCAGACGCTCGCCCAGGAAAAGAAACCGCGGGCGATGCCGCTGCTGACCTTGACCGAGGCCGAGGAAGACGAGCCGATCCCCGAGACGTTACCGACGATGACCGCCAGCGAGGAGGTCTTTGCCGACTACGAAACGACCGGGCTCAGCCTCCGCGGGCATCCGATCGAGTTCTCTCGCCCCGCCTTGCAGGGGCTCCGCTGCCTGACCGCGGCGGAGCTGCCGAAGCTCCGCGATGGCCGACATGTGCGCGTCGCCGGGCTGGTGACGCTCCGCCAGCGTCCCTCGACCGCCAAAGGGATCACCTTCGTCACCCTGGAGGACGAAACCGGATCGATCAATCTGGTGCTGTTCGTGCCGGTCTGGGATCGTTTTTACCCGATCGCCTGTGCCAGTAATGCCTGGTTGGTCGACGGCAAACTGGAAAACCGTCAGGGCGTGATCCACGTGATCGTGGGACGCCTGCAAGACCTGCGCGAACGGCTCGACGGCCTGACCGTGCGTTCCCGCGATTTCCGCTAGGCTCTGTCAGAAAACCGAGGAACTGGTCGCGTAGCGACTCCGCGACGTCCCTTCTCCCCCGCCGCGCAGCGGATCGCGGGGGAGAAGGAAAGGATGAGGGGCCGTTTTCTGACAGAGCCTAGCGGGGGCGGGACGGGCTACCGGTCAAAGAAGTACTGGAAGTTCTCGACCGTCCATTCGATCTCGCCCCCTTCGCCCGCGTCGGGGGCTTCCCGCCGCATGTCGATTTGCACCACATCACCGATGATCCCGCTCACCTCGCGGAACCGCACCGTGACCCGTTCGGCATCCCGGCGTTGACGGATGATCGGTGGTTCGCTCAGCTCCCAGCGGAGCGACGGGCCGCCGGCGATGAGGTCTTGGACGAGCGGGCGATCGAGGAATTCTGCCAGGCCTTGCTGGGCCGTTTCGTTCTCTTGATAGAACGGCTCGAGCGGCATCCGTTCGCTTTGCCGGAGCGAGGGAGGGCTGGCCAACTCGACCGCCAATTCGGTGTGCCCTTGCTGGACGGTGAGCAGCCAATCTTGGGCAAACTGGGTGGCGCGGGCCTGCAAGGCCTGGTCGCGAGTCGAGGCTTGCAGCCATCCCCAGGAAGCGAAAAAGATCGCTAGGATCGCGCCGATCATCGCCGGCGTCCGGCCGACGGGTCTCCCTTGGGAGCAAGGACGGAGGGCAACCAGGGCGGTCGCCAGGGCCAGCAGGGGAAGGACCAAGAGGGCGGTGGTGAAGATCGTGAAGCTGCTGAGCAACCCCAGCAACAACGCGATAAACCCGCTGACCCGCACCGGACGTTCCGGTTCCAAGTCGTTGGCCACCGAAGCGGAACTGAAGGCAGGTTCGACGGAGGATTCGACCATGGCGACGGCAACGGGCTGAAGGCGGACGAGTCGAGGAGGGGAGCGGCCGGCGGAGCGGACCGCCACCTCGGTAGCCTAGCCGGCCGCGCGCCGCCTGTCACCGGGCAGCCGGTTAGCACGTCCCCGGGCAGCCGGTTAGCGCGTCCCCGGGCAGCCGGTTAGCGCGTCCCCGGGCGGCCCATTGGCGGGCCCGATCAGGCGGCGCGAGGCTGCCGGGCGGGCGGTTGCCAGTGTTGGAGCAAGGCCTCGGCGGCCCGCGCCGACGCGCCCGGGGCCGCCGCGGCTTGGCGGAGTTCGGCCAGGCGATGGCGGACCGATTGGCAGTAGGGGCGATCGCTGAGCATCCGGCCGAGTTGCTCGACCAGGAAGTCGATCGCTGGCTGGGGAGGGCCGACCGAGCCGAGCTCGGGAAACAGCGTTTCCCCCGCCATCAGGTTCGGCAACGTCATGCTGTCGACGCGGACCAACGCTTTGGCCGTCGCGTAGAAGACGCGACCGACCCGGTAGAGGACGACCGCCGGGGTATCTCGGGCCATCATTTCCAGGCTGACCGACCCGGAGACCATCATCGCGCACTCGGCCATTTCGATCACTTCGCTCGTCTTCCCGACGAAGAAATCGATCGGCAGCTCGCGGTCGGCCGCTTCCAGTTGGCGGCGGATCCAGAGGCACTGCGGGTCGCGGAAAGCGGCGACCAAGAAACGGACGTCTGGATGCTGGCGGCTCAGGCGTCGGATCGCGGCCAACATCACGGGCCAGTTCCGCTGCACCTCGTGTTCGCGGGAACCGGGCAGCACCGCCACCAGCCGGGCCCCTTGGTCGATCGATTCCTGCAGCCGCTGGGTCACCGCTCGATCGAGCGGGCGCTCGGCGACCGCATCGAAGAACGGGTGACCGACCAGTTCGGCGTGCACGCCGTGGGAGCGGTACCATTCGCATTCGAAAGGGAGCACCGAGAGGACCTGATCGACCGAGCGGCGCATTTTGCGGACCCGCCAGGACCCCCAGGCCCACAGCTGGGGGGGCAGGTAGTAGCTGACCGG
>CAYNVI010000438.1:0-711 GCA_964400585.1 uncultured Pirellulaceae bacterium
TGACCGGTGTGCTTGATCAGGATCTCGTTCATCTTGCGTTTGACCCGACGCAATTCCCCCACGTGGATTTCGATCTCGTGGGCCGTCCCCTGCATCCCAGCGAGCGGCTGGTGGATCATGATCCGGGCATTGGGAAGGGCAAAGCGTTTGCCTTTGGTGCCCGCGGTCAGCAACACGGCGCCCATCGAAGCGGCTTGGCCAACGCAGTAGGTGGCGACGTCGCAGGAGACGAATTGCATCGTATCGTAGATCGCCAGACCGGCGGAGATACTGCCGCCGGGGCTGTTGATGTAGAGATGGATGTCGGACTTGGGATCATCCGACTGCAGGAACAGCATCTGCGCGACCAACGCATTGGCGATGTCATCATCGACCTGCTGCCCCAAGAAAATGATCCGGTCTTTCAGCAACCGGCTGTAGATATCGTAAACCCGCTCTTCGCGGCCGCTTTTTTCGACGACGTAAGGAATCGGAGCCATGATCTGATGCAACCTGAATCGGGATGGGAGTCGAACCTAGGGGGGCAAGGGGAGCGTCGAGAACCGCTCAGCTGTCGTCATCCTCTTCGTCCGCACGCGGTTTGGTCAGGATGTCATCGACCAACCCGTATTCGACGGCGTCTTTTGCCGGCAGGAAGAAGTCCCGCTGGGTATCCTTGGCGATCTGTTCGACCGATTTGCCGGTCGCTTCGCTGAGGATCTCATTGAGCAC
>CAYNVI010000438.1:721-4539 GCA_964400585.1 uncultured Pirellulaceae bacterium
CCGATAGCGGAAGATCTCGGCCGCCTGGATTTCGATATCGCTGACCTGTCCGCCGACGCCGCCCATCGGTTGATGGACCATCACCCGGCTGTGAGGGAGGCAGAACCGCTTTCCTTTCGTGCCACCGGCGAGCAACACCGCGGCCCCACTGGCCGCTTCCCCGACGCAGTAGGTGGCCACCGGGCAGGAGAGGATCTTCATCGTATCGAAGATCGCCAGGGTGGCTGTGACGCTGCCGCCGGGCGAGTTCAGATAGAAATGGATGTCCTTGCGGCGATTTTCGCTCTGCAAATAGAGCAATTTCATGATCAATTCGTTGGCATTTCCAACGTGGATCTCGCCCTGCAAGAAGACAATGCGGTTCTCCAACAGGAGGTCGCCCAGCGTCAACTGACGCTGACGTTGGACGCTCTGGTACGAATGGCTGTTAAAAACCCCGTCGTTCATGGGCTGCTCTCTCGGCGGGTCGGGTTGGGAATATAGGGTTAGTGTTCGCAATCGTAGGCATTCTGACAAGCCGGGGCGGGAGGCCCTCACTGCGCCGCCCCCGCCGCCGCCTCCGGGCGACCTGCAACCTGCACGCCGGGGTCGCGCGGCGGAGGACGCAGCCCCAGGGCGGCGGTGGCCAACACGCTGCTCTGCGGGCCGATGGCCAGGCCGATCCAGCCGTCCCGCAACTCCAATTGGCTGACGGCCAAGCCCGCCACGGCGGGCTGCTGCGCCAGGCCCGGATTGACCAGGGGCAACGGCCGGGAATCGCTGAGCACTTTATTGAAGATCGCCCGCACCGGGATCCGGCTGCGGAACGACATCCGCTGCCCGCGGATACTCAGGTGTCCATCGCGGACGAGCCGCGCTTCCATCCCCTCCACCTGGGGACGGTACGTGGCACGGACGATGAAATGTCGCAGATCGAGCCCCGCTTCGCTGTGCAAGCGGACCACTCGGAACGTTAAATGCAGCCGATCTTCGTCGATTTCGACCGTGACCGGACGCGTCTTGGCAAATTGGATGAAGGCATCCCGGGGGAGCTCGGCCAGCGTTTCCTCCGGGCGGCGTCCGATGATTTCCAGCAGGTGTTCGGCGAGCCCTCGGATCGAACGCGATTCCCCGGCCGGCAACAACCGCTCGAACGTGTTGTTCAAAGCCGACTGGTGCAGCTGGAGACTCAACCAACTGTCGCTCGGGGCGCGCGGGCGGGGCGTGTAGGCCGCCAGTTGCCAATCGCCGGCCAAACGGTAGCGGGCGATCAGCCGCTGCGGGTCGGTTCGCATGTCGACCACGGTCGGATCGAGATGCATCTGGGCCAGCGGCCCCAGCAACCGCTCGCTCAACCGGGTTGAGGCTTCGTCGATCTGACGGGCCACTTCGGCCTCGACCTGCATGGTGATGCGACGTTCCATCCGCGCCCCGGAAATGCGCTGGACCTGGGGAGCCCGTTCGCGGTACTCGGCCAGGGCAACGCTCCGCACCAACGAGCCGATCAAAGGGATCTGATCGAAATCGCTGGAAAGGCCCCGCAGCCGCGACTGGTGCTGCAATTCGATCGTCGCATCCCCCAGCAGGATCGCCTCGGGCGTGATCGTGATCGGGGTCGCTGTCGTGAACTCGCCGTGATTGGCGTTCCGAACCGTGACCGGTCCCTCCCGTCCCTGGGTGGTGGCCCGCAGATTTCCGGCCGTCACCAGATCGAAACGCCAGCGGTGTTCATCCGGATGCAGGCGGAGTCGCAACGCGCTGTCGACGTGACTGGTGCCCGCCACCGGCGTCCCCATGATGACTTCCCGGACCGGCTCGGTTCGGGTCGGCACTGTGGGGAGCAGCCGCGCGAGCAAGGCGTCGGAGACGGCCAACCGCAGGTTCGCATTCCGGTAGTGCGTATCGATCGCCTCGGCCACCTGACGCGAGCCCTCGCCGCCGGCAAACCGCAGCGTCTGCGTCGCGGTTGCGACTTCGATGGCAGCCAGATCGAGCGCGTCCGCTTCCTGGCGTTCCAGTTGCTGCAGCAGGTCGGTGTAGTCGATCGGTCCCGACGCCCAAGGACGCACGGCTGCCGCCAGATCCTGGACCGCCGGCGTTTGCAACCAGGCCGCCTGGTCGGCTTGCAGCCCCGCCCAATCGAGCCGGGAAAGGAACCGCTGGGCGATCAATTGGCGACCGGCCGGATCGGTGAGCAGTCCGGGCGCGGTCAGGGGATCCAGCAGTAAGTAGGATTCCCAACGCGGTCCGTCGCCCGTTTCCTGGCAGGCGGTGGCGGCGCGGTCGGCCAGGTCTTGCACGCGCTCGAGGTCGACCGGGAACCGGCTTGCGGCCAAACGCGTCGATCCTTCGCCGCTCGATGCCTCGCCGACCGGTTCCTGGAGCGTGGTTTGCCAGATCGGAATCCAGGCGGCCAGCCGGCGGTTGACCGCATGGGCCGTTCGCAGCCACAGTTGTTGCGTGGCGTGGTCGGGTTGCTGCTCGGCCAACGCCAAGCCTTCCGCGGCCAACCGTCGCAACTGGGTCAGGGGCCCGCGGGCCGCGGGGTGCGAGACACTCGACAGGCTTTGCAGTTCGACCAGGGCCGCCTCCACGTCGGCCGACCATGCCACGGCGGGGGGCAGCGACGCGGTCTCCTGGAGAAGACTGATCAGCGCCGGCGTAGCGGGCCAAGCGAGCGGCCGTGGTCCAGACGGCTTCCGCCGCACTGCCGGTAAGGCTTGGATCCCGCTGGACGGCTGGCGGGCTGCCACCGTCGCGGTCTGCCAAGGAGCGTCCGCGAGCGGGCGGACGGGGCCGGTCGCTTCGCCCTCGCTCTGTCCGGCAAGCGCTCCGTGTCCGGCAAACGCTGCGTGTCCGGCAAGCTCTTCCTGCTCGGCAAGCACCGGGGCATGGAGCCGCGTTTCCACCGGGGCGGAATCGGTGACGAACTTCTTGCCGGCCAGCACCGGCTGGTCGTTGCCAGGGGTGCCCCCGACGTGACGGGCCAAACCCTTGGTCGCCACCCGATCGGCAAGCTCCGTAATCGCTTCATGTCGGGGGGGGGCGACGTCGAGCGGGCGGGGCCGGGGCAGCGGCTTGGTGGAAACGCGACGGCTCGGCAACTGGCGGACGCCTCGGGCATCGGGGGACGAGACGGACGGCTCCCCGCCGGGACGAAGCGTTAATAACGCCGCAATCACCCCCGCGGCAACGGTTGGCCAGAACAATCCCGATGACGGTTTCCTCTGTACCATTATCAGTTGCCCCTCCTTGGGAAACGCGATGCAGACGGGCCCAACCCGGACTCGCTGCAATCCTGATCGGCCTTCCCTCCGGAAGACGTGCGGCTGTTGTGGCCGCGATCGCGATTTCTTCGTAACCCGTCCCGAACCACTTGTCCAACCGCTGCAATCGTTACATCCGGCGGGGCGGGGGCTGGCGACTCTGGGCGGCGGCGGTTCGATCAGCTGCCTGCAGAGCTTGCCTGCGATAAGGAAAATGGGTGCGTGAAGTCAGCGGCTTTGCCCGCTTTTTGGGCAAGAAATTTGCTCGCCGGGTGCCGCCCAAATCGGGCTGTCGGAGCGCCGGCGCGCGAGCGCGTCGAGAGGGGAACCAATCGTGCCAAGTACTGGAAAAGTAGAAAAAAACCGACGTTTGGCGAGGGGCGCAACCCTCCTCGCCGATCGGTTCGATGTCCATTCCCTTCCGCTTCGCCAGCGATGGCTCAGTGCAGGCCGCGCCGGCTTACTTGCGATACCGATCCGCGGCGAGGATTTGTTCCGGACTCTCTTTCGCCAGCACCAGAAATTCGTCGATGCAGGGGGGGCAACAGAAATAGTAGGTCTCCCCCGCGATGA
>CAYNVI010000439.1:0-4534 GCA_964400585.1 uncultured Pirellulaceae bacterium
GTCGATGCGGGATCATTACGGCCCCACTCAATTCGGTCAGCAGTGCCTGGTCGCGCGGCGGTTGGTGGAGGCCGGGGTTCCCTTCGTCAAGGTCGCCCGCGCTTGGTGGGACAGTCACGGGCAGAACTTTGAAACGCACCGCGAGCTCTGTGCCGACCTCGATCATGTGATGGCGGCGTTGCTCGATGACCTCAAACAACGCGGTCTGCTCGACAAGACGCTGGTGGTCACGATGGGCGAATTCGGACGGACGCCGAAAATCAATGGCAGCTTGGGACGCGACCACTTCGCCAGCGCCTGGAGCTGCACGCTGTCGGGCTGCGGGATCCGCGGTGGCAGCGTCTACGGCAAAACCGATGAAGACGGACAGACCGTCATCGAAGGCGAAACGGGGGCCGGAGATCTATTCGCCACCATCTTCGCCGCCCTGGGGATCGATCACACGAAGGAATACATGCTGGGCAGCCGACCGATCCCGATCGCCGATTTCGACAGCTTTCCGATCCGGGAGATCTTGGCATGATCCACGATTCTGAAGATGCGACGGATCCGCCGGCGGGACTCGACCCGACCGACTTGCGGCGGCTCGCCGAGTGGCGGTCGCAGGACATCTTGTTTTGTATCGCCCGTGCACCCGGCGATCCGCGGCTGCTGGTGGGCTCCTCCGACTTCGGTGTCGACGCCCTCGATCCGACCGCTGATAAGCCCCAGCGGCAACGCTTCGCCGGAACGGGGCATCACAGCTACGTGACCGGCTTGGCGATCGCCGGCGGGCAATTGATCAGCGGAAGCTACGACCGTCAATTGATCTGGTGGGATTTGGAAACGGGGCAACAGCGGCGCGTGCAAACGGCCCACGACCGCTGGATCCGCCGTCTGATCGCATCGCCCGATGGAAAGCGTCTCTACAGCGTCGCGGATGATATGACTTGCCGGGTTTGGGATGCAGCCAGCGGGGAATCGCTGGCGACGTTGCGCGGGCATGCCACCGAGACCCCGCATGGATACCCCTCGATGCTGTATGCCGTGGCGGTCTCCCCCGATGGCCGCTGGTTGGCGGCGGGCGACCGGGTCGGGCATGTCGCCGTCTGGGATACCGAAACGTTCCAACAGGTCGCGACGCTCGAAGCGCCCACGATGTACACGTGGGACCCCCGGGCGCGGCGGCATTCGATCGGCGGGATCCGCAGTCTCGCCTTTTCCCCCGCGGGAACCGAATTGGCCGTAGGGGGGATCGGCAAGATCGGCAACATCGATCACTTGCAGGGGCCCGCCCGGGTCGAGATCTTTCGGTGGCGCGAGGGAGAACGGCTGCAGGAACTCGAGGACGAGACCCGCAAAGGGCTGGTCGAACAGATGGTCTGGATGCCCGACGGCAAACGGTTGTTGACCGTGGGCGGCGACCACAAAGGATTCCTGACGTTCTACGATGTCGGCTCTGGAGAATTGCTCCATCAAGAAGGAACCGGCGGGCATCTGCATGGGGTGGCCATCGCTCGGGACTGGCAGACGCTGGCGGTGGCCGGCCACCAATCGATTGCCGAATGGACGTTGCAGCCGCCGGAGGAGGAGGCCTGAACGTGCCGCTGTCCAGCTACGGGGATTGATGGTCGCCGGTCATCGGCACGAAGCTCACGGGGGCGACGACGCGCTGCGAGATCTCTCCCGCGGCGTCTTTCTTAAGCAGCAGTAGTTTTTGGCCGAAGCGATCCCCCACCGGCAGGACCATCCGGCCCCCGGGGGCTAATTGCTCGATCAGTGGCGGCGGGATTTCCTCCGGGGCCGCGGCCAGGAGGATCACGTCGAAGGGAGCGGCCTCTGGCCAACCGCGATAGCCGTCGCCGACCCGGAAGTGGATGTTCTCGTAGCCCTGCTCGTGCAGCCGCTCCTTCGCCTCCTCCCCCAATTCGGGCACGATTTCAATCGTATACACCTGGTCCACCAATTCCGCCAGGATCGCCGCCTGGTAGCCCGAACCGGTGCCTACATCGAGGGCTCGGGCATCGCTTTGCGGTTCGGCGAGTTCGGTCATCAAGGCGACGATGTAGGGCTGCGAGATCGTTTGCTGGTGTCCGATCGGGAGCGGACGGTCGGCATAGGCTTGTTCGCGCCAGCCCTCGGAGACGAAGGCGTGCCGGGGGACCTGTCGCATCGCGTCCAGCACGCGGGGATCCTGGATATCGCGTCCTGCGATGTCTTGCTCGACCATTTGTTGGCGTTTCACCGTGAAAGACTCCTGAGGGAGAGTTGTGTTGGTGGGGGACGGTGGCGGAGCCGCGGGCTCCGGGATGGGCGCCGGCCCGCAGCCGGCCAGCAATGCAGCGGCGAGGGCAAGGCCCAGCTGGCGGGCGGAGCGGGCAGCGTGACGGCAGGAGGCATGCATGGCGGCACTCCGACGAGGACGAGCAAGCGACGGTCCCGGCCGTGCAGACCGCTGAACCGCAGACCGCAAGCGTGCAAGATTGGTGCCAACCCGCCGTGCGTTGACGGGGGCTCCCGCTCGTCCCGCGAGGGTTGCGGACTTCCGCGGCCTGGCGCACTGGCCCCCAGCGGTCGCTTCCCCAGCGGTCGCTTCCCCAGCTCCAGGAAAAGACGGTCGGATCCCAGGCGGAGGCGCTTCTTTAGCGCCTGCTTCAGCGGTCGCTGCCGCGACCCGAGAAACGACGGATGATCAGGGAGATCCCGTACACCGTCGCGGCCGCCACCATCCCGGGGAAAATTTTGAGGACATCATCGTTCCAGGGCGAGATGTGCCAAGCGGCGACGACCGCGACCGCCGCGACCATCATGGCCACCGCGGTCCAGGACGAGTACTCGCAATTGTAAACCCGCAGCAACAACAACGGTCCCAGGCCGGCACCGAGTGCCGACCAGGCGATCAACACCAGTCCAAACACACCTTCGGGGGCGAACAACGCGATCAGGACCGCATAGGCGGTCACGATCATGGTCCCCAACTTCGAAGCGAGGTACGATTTTTTCCATCGTTTCGTGACGTCGTGCGTCAGCGCCCCCGAGCAAACGATGATTTGAGAGTCGGCGGTGGAAACCGTGGCGGCAAACAGCCCGCCCAAAGCGATGCCGACAAAAACTTGAGGCAACAAATCCATCGTCACCAGCGGCAGCGCCAACTCCGTCGGTTCCTGCATGGCTTGGGCCGCTTCCATCGTCGGGAGTTCCGGAAGCAACGCCCGGCTGAACAGCCCCACGCCGATCGAAAGCGCAAAAAACGGGACGTACCAGAGGAAGTAATAGAAGCAGGCGCGGTTGATCTTATCGACCGATTCAATCGCCATAATGCGAGTGACCAGATGGGGCTGGCCCATCGCCCCGAAGCCCGCGCACGCGAACCCAATCAAATAAGGCACCATGCCAAACTGCAACTCCTCGGGAAACCAGGCGACCAGCGAAGCGTCTTGTTGCTCGAGGTTGCGGATCAGTGCCGAGAAGCCGCCGATTTCCCAGTAGCCCACGACCATGATCATCGCCATCGAGACGAACATGGCGAGCGATTGAGCGGCGTCGGTGTAAATGTCTGCGCGGATGCCGCCGGCAAAGGAGTAGGCGATCACGATCCCGGTGCCGATCATCACGCCGATCCACATTTGCCAGCCCAAGAGGGCATGTAAGGCGGTGCTCCCCGCTTTCAGCTGCGCCGCCGCGTAGTGCCCCAAAAATAGCAAGGTGAGCACGCCGGCGGCGATCACCGCCACCCGATCGATCCGGCCTTTCTTCCAACCGATCAGCTCCGATGTCGTCGTCGCTTCGGTCTCCCCCGCCAGTCGACGGATCCGCCGGTAGGCGAGGATCCACACCGCCAAGTCCCCCAAAATCCAGCCGGCGGCCAACCAGATCGACTCGATCCCCAGCCGGTAGGTGTAGCCGATCATGCCGATGAACATGAATCCGCTATTGTTGGTCGCCACGGTCGACAGCGCCGATAGCCACGGCTGCACCGTTTGGCTGGCAATCAAGTAATCTTCGGTCGTTTCCTGTTTGTGCCGCGCCGAGAGCACGCCGGTCAGCGTCATCGCGAGCATAGTAACGACAAACGCGATGATCGTGATCGTCATGAAGCTAACGCTCGATTAGGGCGAAGGTTCGGAACGGGCACCACGCAAGCGGCGCCATCAGGTTGACACGCCTGGACCCGCCAGCACCCCCGTTCGGGGTCAGTGCATTTCTTCATGGGCAAGCTGCCAGCACCCTCGTTCGGGGTCAGTGCATTTCTTCGTGGGCAAGCTGCGTGCCTTTTGGACAATTTCCAGTCGGTGCTCCGTTGCCGGTCTGGAACCGGCTACGGGGTTACGGAGGCTTTCCCAAACCGCTTCGCCCTGCCTCGCTGGGTGGCTTGTCCTGTGTATGCTTCCCAAGTTCGCTGGTTTCCGCGTGCCCCAAGGCATTGGCCCCAAAAGCTTCAGTCTACCTATGTCACTCATCTCTCCCATGCTTGCTATCGATCGCACGTGGTAAGGCACTGACCCCAAAAGATCTCATCCTTGCTATCGATCGCACGTGGTAAGGCACTGACCCC
>CAYNVI010000440.1:0-4525 GCA_964400585.1 uncultured Pirellulaceae bacterium
AACAGCCAACTGCAACTGGTCCGCGAAAAGTCCTTCCTGCAGGAACAGGAGCTGATGCTGGTCAGCCAGCTGAGCGACGCGATCTCGAAATTGGAGACGCACTTCCAGCTGATCCAGACGACCACGCAGCAGTTGGCCGCCGCCGACAAGGAAGTCAACGCTCGCTTGGCCGAGTACAAGTATGGCCGGACGCCCGCCAACGTCGTCCTGCAAAGCCAATCGCGGCGTGCCGAAGCCCAGATCAGCTACTACCAGGCGTTGACCGCGTACAACAAATCGATCGCCTACGTGCATTTTCTCAAAGGCTCGCTCCTCCACTTCAACAGCATCAACCTCGCCGAAGGTCCTTGGCCCAAGAAGGCTTACTGGGATGCCTTGGAACGGGCTCGCGAACGGAGTGCCGGTAAGAAACTGCAATACGGCGTGACCCGTCCCGGCGTGGTCCGCGGCGGGCCGGTCGGTCCCGAAGTGCCGCACGACGCCATCCAGGGCGAGCCGGGGCAGTCCTTCGAGGACTCGGTCGAGCTGATCCCGGAAGGCGAATCGGTCATCCTCGACGCGCCGATCGGCTCGGGTTTCTCCGACGAGTCCCAAGGCGGCTCGTTGCCCAGCGAAGCGGAAACGGCTCCCGCACCGGATCTGGAACAGCTCCCCGAATCGCCCGGAGAGCTCCCCGCAGTGGGCAACCAGGAAGCGAGCTTCCGCGGCGCTGCCTCCGCGGTTGCCCCTGCCGCCTATCAGAACGGTTCGTCTCCAGCAGTGGGCGCCCCTCGGCCCGTCTCCCGCCGGAGCCTGCCGGCCAACCGCTTGCGGTAAGGTCCCGATCCCCGCCGCCGGACGCCGTCCGGGCAGGCACGAGGCAATCCACGACACATCTCTCCATGGGCGGAGGAGGTTCGTAAACGCCACACGCGCTGGATGCACGTTTGCGAATCGAAAAAGCTCGGCTGCAAGCTTTGCAGCCGAGCTTTTTTTTGGGAAACCGGCAGAGCGACCGCCTACGGTCCGGGCGGCTGATAAAAGAAGTCTTCGTCGCTTCGGCGGGGCCGATCGCGGGGGTAGCTGCCGTCGTAGTAGGGCGGGACCGTGTAGCCCCCCTCCGGCCGCGGCGGGTAGGGGTTGGGAAGGCCGGTTCCTCCTGGTCCGCCCGATCCTGGTCCGCCCGATCCGGGCGGGTAGCCGCCGTAGGGCGGTGGGTAGCCGAATCCGCCTTGGCCCAGCCCGGCAAAAGGAGCTCCCCAAGCGGGGTAGGGGACCGAATAGGGCCGGTAGGGAAACCGCCACTCGCCATAGGGGCGAATCGGGTCGCCCCATTTTTCGACCCGGTGGTAATTGTCGCTCGACTGATTGAACTGGATCGAGCTGCGGGTGTGGGTGAAGCCGCTGGAGCGGAAATTCGAGGCCGCCGGAGCCACGGCGGCTGCGGGCTGGGCGTATTGCGTGACCCGTTCTCCCGTCTGGCCGTCGTGCGTGTAACGACTCGGCAGCGTCAGCCAGTCGGCCTCGGCCGGCGGGGCGACGGCCGCGCAAAGGAGCGCGATCACGATGGGGGGGACAGAAGCTTTCATGCCTCCCAAAATAGTTCCTCTTTTCGCTGGCGTGCGAAATTTCCGGCTGCCAACCGCGCCGCCTGGCTCCCCACGCCGCGATTATCGTTACCACCCGGACAATCCGACCGCGTCAGGTAGCGGCTAACAGCGGAGGTCCCACTCTTTCATTTCGGCCGCCTGGTCGTTGCGGGTCAGATCGAACTGCAGGGGGGTGACGGTGACGTGACCGTCCAGCAATTCGGTGACGTCGGTCCCGTCGGCCGGCGGGACGCGAGGCGGGTTCCAGGTCGCCCAGTAATAATCGCGTCCCCCCGGATCGACCCGTTTTTCGTACTGGTCCCCGTAGTGCGCCAGGCCCATCGGGACGACGCGCACCTCGGCGGCCGCCTCGGTCGCGGCACAGGGGATGTTGACGTTGAACAGGCTGCCGGCAGGCGGTTGTTTTTTGACCAGGCCCTGGATCACGTTGCGGGCGATCACGGCCGCCGCGTTGAAGTCGTTGTCGGCCGCCTCCTCCAGCGAAACTGCCACGCTGGTGATCCCGAAGAATGCCCCTTCGATGGCTGCGGCGACCGTGCCGCTGTAGAGCACATTGATCCCGGCGTTCAGGCCATGGTTGATCCCGCTGACGACCAGATCGGGCCGCCACGGGCACAACTCGGCGATCCCCAATTTCACGCTGTCGGCTGGGGACCCATTGACCGCCCAGGCGGAGGAGCGGTCGGGGCGTACGATCTGCTTGCAGACCAGCGGGGTGAGGTAGGTGATCGCATGGCCGACCCCGCTCTGTTCGGTCGCCGGGGCGGCGACCACGACTTCGCCGAGGTGACGGAGTTGGGTTTCGAGGGCGATTAAACCGGGGGCGTGCACGCCATCGTCGTTGGAAATCAAAATTTTCATGCCTTGATTCTAGACGTTGCCGCCCTGCTGGGAAGATCGCCTCCCCTTGGTGTTTTTTTCGTGATTTCTATACTCAGGGATTCGGCGGGGAGTTCCCCAACCAGCGCGGGTTGGTCGCGGACGGCTCTCGGCACGCCTCGGTCTGAACGGCCCTGCAATAATTCTATGTCGCAAGATTCTTTGGCTTCCGAAGCCCTGACCGAGGAGTGCGTGCTGGTGCTCGACTTCGGTTCCCAGTACGCCCAGCTGATCGCCCGCCGGGTGCGGGAGCAAAACGTCTACTGCCGGATCGTCCGGCACGATTTGACGGCCGAACGGATCGCGGAGCTGAAACCGAAAGGGATCATCCTTTCGGGCGGTCCGGCGAGCGTTTATTCCGAAGGCGCCCCGCAGTGCGATCCCGCGCTGTTCCGCCTGGGGATCCCGGTCCTGGGGATCTGCTACGGCATGCAGCTGGCCTGCAAAGCGCTCGGCGGCCAGGTCGAAAACACGACGCATCGCGAATTCGGTCGGGCTCGTTGCCAAGTCCAAGCCGACGACAGCCTCTTCCTCGGGCTCCCCGAGCAGATGGATGTCTGGATGAGTCACGGCGACCAGATCTCCCAGATCGGCGAAACCTTCCGCTCGCTCGCCTCGACCGATACCTGTCACCACGCCGCGATCGGTCACCGCGAGCTGCCCGTGTTTGGACTGCAGTTCCATCCCGAGGTGACGCACACGCCGCTCGGCGGCCAGGTGCTGCATAACTTTGTGATCGGCGTCTGCGGCTGCGAAGGGACGTGGCATCTGGGCGATTTTGCCGCGGCCGCGATCGAAGACTTGCAGCAACGGATCGGCGATCGCCGCGTGATCTGTGGGCTCTCCGGCGGAGTCGATTCGTCGGTCGTCGCGGCCCTCCTCTACAAGGCGATCGGACCGAAGTTGACCTGCATCCTGGTCGACAATGGGTTGTTGCGGAAAGACGAACAAGCGGCCGTGATCGCCGAGTTCACCAACCATTTCCAGGCGGACCTGCGGGTCATCGATGCCGAGGCCGAATTCCTCGCCACGTTGCAAGGGATCACCGACCCGCAGGAGAAGCGGCGGCGGATCGGCTACGCCTTCATCGAATGCTTCAAAGCGGAAGCCCGCTCGATCGACGATGCCCACTTCCTCGCCCAAGGGACGCTCTATCCCGACGTGATCGAAAGCGGGGCCGCCGTCGACGGCCCCGCCGCCACGATCAAACTGCATCACAATGTCGGCGGGCTCCCCGCAGAGCTCGGCTTCGAACTGCTGGAACCGCTCCGCGATCTGTTCAAAGACGAGGTCCGGCGGTTGGGCGTCGAGCTGGGCCTGCCGGAAGTGCTCGTCTGGCGGCATCCTTTTCCCGGTCCCGGGCTGGCGGTCCGTTGCCTCGGCGAGGTCACCGGAGAAAAACTGGAGATGCTGCGGGAAGCGGACGAGATCGTGGTCAACGAGATCAAGGCCGCCGGTCTCTACCGCCAGACCAGCCAATCGTTCGCGGTCTTGTTGCCGGTCCAAAGTGTCGGGGTCATGGGCGATGCCCGTACCTACGACAACGCGATCGCCATCCGCAGCGTCAATACCGACGATGTCATGACGGCCGATTGGAGCCGTCTGCCGTACGACCTGTTGGCCCGGATCAGCTCGCGGGTCATCAACGAGGTCCAAGGCATCAACCGCGTCTGCTACGACATCAGCAGTAAACCCCCAGCGACGATCGAGTGGGAATAATGGGAAAGCAATTCATCTACCAAATCGAAGGCCTCACCAAAAAGCATGGGGCCAAGGTCGTGTTGGAGGACATCCATCTGGCCTTCTATCCCGGAGCCAAAATCGGCGTCCTCGGACCCAATGGCGCGGGCAAATCGACGCTCCTGCGGATCATGGCCGGCCAAGACACCGAATTCGACGGGGAAGCTCGGCTCAGCAAGGGGTTCACGGTCGGTTACCTCTCGCAGGAACCGCCGCTCGATCCCACCAAGACGGTGCAGGAGAACGTCGCGGTGGCGGTCACCGAACGCCGGCAAACGCTCGATCGCTTTAATGAGATCAGCGCCCAGCTCGGAGAG
>CAYNVI010000441.1:0-4513 GCA_964400585.1 uncultured Pirellulaceae bacterium
ACCATGGATCAACTCAAAGAATTGCTGGCCAAACTCGGAAAACACGGGTTTTGGATCGGTTGCGGCCTCGTCACCGTCGTCGCCCTGGGCGCCTGGTGGATGGCCACCGGGAACCTCGTCGCGGCGTACGAGGAGGAAGCCGCCAAACTCGATTCGGCCACCAGTGCGATTTCCAGCATTCGCTCGCAGATGCCGACGCACCCCAACGAGGCGTCCCACCAAGTGATGGAAAGGCTGGTCGGCGAACAGGAAGAGGAAGTGCTGGAGGCGTGGCGGATGCAGTACCGCGACCAGCAAGCGATCCTGGACTGGCCGGAGGAGGCACTGGGGACGATCTTTGTCCAGGAGTTCGCGCCGTTGGTGCCGATCGAACGGAACTTCCAGGAGTATCCGGTTCCGGAGGACCAAGAGAAGGAAACGACGCTCCGCGAACGCTACCGCGACTACATCAAGAACGTGATGGATCCGCTGGCCGAAAAGGTCGGGGCTGAATGGAAAGCCGACTTCAACGCCGCGGGCGGCGGGATGGCGGGCATGGGGGGCTCCGCGATGGGAGGCTCCGCGATGGGAGGCTACGGAGCGACTGGGACGGAACCGGGCAGCGGTTATGGCAGCGAAATGGGCGGCTATGAGGGGATGGGGGCCGGCAGCGGGTTGCCGGGCTTGGGGGGCAACCCGCTGATGTCGCCGAAGAAACCGCCGTTGGTCGACTGGTCGGTGCAAAGCCAGGAAGCGCTGTTGTCGGATCTCTTCCCCTGGCGCGGGAAAATCCCCTCCACGCTGCAAGTTTTGTACAGCCAGGAGAACCTGTGGGTGCTCGATCAGTTGCTGCAGATCATCGCCGATACCAATGGCGATGTGTCGCAACGTTTCCAAGCGAAGGTTCATGAGATCGAAGCGATCGGTATCGGCCGGAGCGCTTCCCGAGCCGCCGGGATCATCAGTCCGGTCGGCGGTTCGGCGGCGGGCATGGGAGGCGGTATGGGGGGCAGCATGATGGGATCCGAAGGCAGCGGCTACGGCGGCGAGATGGGCGGCGAAATGGCCGGCAGCGGGATGGGATCGATGATGGGCGGCGCAGGAGGAGGCTACGGCGGGGAAGGAAGCTCCGGTGGTGGCGAATACGGGATGGGCATGGGGGGACCGCCCCCCGATCCCGCCGAAGGCCGGTATGTCAACGTCGACTACGAGCCGATCGAGGCCCAGCGGGTGCGCGACGCGATGGTCAGCAATAGCCCCGAGGATGCCGCCTTGGCCGTGGCCAAGCGGATCCCGGTCAAACTCGGACTCAAAATGGACCAACGCGCCATTCCCCGCTTACTCGCCGAGTGTGGCAATGCCAGCCTGATGGTCGAAGTCCGACAGTTGCGGATCGATCCGACCGGAACGGCCGGCGGCACCGGAGGCGGCTATGGAATGGGCGCCGGTGCCGCGGGCATGGGCATGGGCAGCGGAGGCTATGGCGGCGGCTCAGAAATGAGTGGCGGCGGAGGCTACGGAGGTGAAATGGGCGGTTACGGCGGCAGCGAGATGGCAGGCGCCGGTGGCATGAGCGGCGGCAGCTATGGGGCGGCCGAAGCGCAAAGTTTCCCGATGGACATCTCGGTCGAAGTCTACGGCATCATCTATCTCTTCAATCCTCCGACGGCCGACAGCCTGGGGGTCGAGCAAGTCAACGAGCAGACGGTGATCGATGGGAAATCGATGGCCGAGGAGGAAGAGGACACCGGCGTGGTGGCCGCGCCCGTTGATGCCGCGGCCAATTCGCCGGCCGCTGCGGCCCCGGCAGGCAATGCTCCTGCAGCAGGCAACGCTCCTGCAGCAGGTCCTAATCCGCCGGCAGGCAACGCGCCGGCAGCAGGCGTCAATCCGCCGGGCAACGGAGGCGCCCCCGCCGCTGGCAATGGGCCGGCCTCCGCGAATCCACCGGCCAATGGGGGGGCCGCCCCGCCAGCCGTCAATGGCCCGGGATCGGCTCCGCCCCCCGGCGGGGCTCCGAATCCGGGCTCCGGCCCCAATCCGAACCCGGCGGCGGCAGCCAGCCCGCCACCGGGTAATGGTTAACGTCGTTCGGCGGCATGCACCCGCTGACTTCCGCCACCTGATGACTTCCGTTTTCCTTTCCCGCGAACCCTCAATTTCTCGGCATCTCCGCGCGGAACGCTGGTATGCTGGAAGTTGAGAACTCTTCTCTCAGTTCGACCACGATCGGAGCCCAGCTGTGGACGGCGACGCAATCAAAAGTTTTCTGGCCCATCACGTCGAGAAATTTGTGCTCGGCTTGATTGCGGCCATCGCCATCTTTTTGATCTATACGGGATCAAACTATCCGGACTACCTGGAGAAAACCCAGCCCGAGCGGTTGCAGGAAGATGCGCAAACGGTACGCCGCAGCATCGATGAGGATCACACCGAAGCGATCGTGGAGACGTTGCCTGCGCAGGAAGGGCCCGAATACCCCGACCGCGTCGCCCGGTTGCGGAATCCGATCCCGGCCGACAGCTATGGACCGATCCTCTTCGAACCGCGCGCTCCCGGCGTCGGGGTCCGGCGCCAGGATCCACAGCTCTTCGCTCCCACCGCGGTCCAGGTTCAAGGGGTGCTGGGCGCTTTGGCGATGAAGAACGCTCGTCAGCTGACCAGCTATCCCGCCATGGACCTGGAGCCCGCCGACCCGGTGGAGCCGGAGGAGGAAAAGAAACCGAGTCGGTCGCGTCGTTCGCGCCGGCGGAGCATGTCCGAAGCGGGCAGCGGCGGAGGCTACGGGGGCGGATCGGGCGAAATGGGCACCGCCGAGATGATGGGCGGCGGCAGCTATGGCGCGGAGGAGGGCGGTTACGGCGGCAGCGCGATGGCTGGCGGTAGTGGCGAAATGGGGATGGGGATGGGGATGGGCGGCGGGCCGCAGCGTCGCCTCAATCCGAAATACAACGAAGGATACAAGCCGGCAAATGCGATGGGCACGGGGAGCATGCCGGGGGCGCGGGGTGAAGACGAGCCGCTGAAAACGGTCCCCCGCTCGGCGATTTTCATCGCCGGAACCGCCGCGGTCCCGCACGAGAAGCTGGTCGAATCGTACAAGGCGGCGCTGCGTGATGCTGCGGGCTACCAGGCGCAGCGCGACCGCCCCGTCTATTCCGGTTTCGAAGTCCAACGCGCCGACGTAACCGACAAGGCGGTGGATGCGTTGGTCGACGCCGATTGGGTGTTGGTCGGTGACTGGATGCAGCACAATCAGATCGCCTTGTACCAGTGGGATGGCTTTGGGGCTGAAATCGTCCCGGGCGACTACCGCGATCCGCGGCTGACCGCCGTGATCCCGCCTCTGCTGGTCTACGACTTTACGACGTTTGCCACGCACCCGCTGATCCCGCTGAAATCGTTGCAGCAGATCGCGATGGAGAAGATGCCCAAGCGGCGGGGGCCCCAGGCGATCGATGAGCCGATTCTGCCCGGCCAGGATCGGGCGGCGACCACGCCAGAAGGTCCGGGCGGCGCCGGGATGCAAGGGAGCGGGGCTGGAGCGGGCATGGCCAGCGGCTATGGCGGGGCGATGGGCGGATCGGGCTATGGGGCTGGTGCCTATGGAGGCTCGATGGGGATGGGCGCCCGCAGCCCTGCCTTGGCGGATCCTGAATACAAATTGGTGCGGTTCTATGATTTCTACGATCGGCGGGCGAAAACAACGCCTCAGATGAACCGCAAGTACGTTTATCGCGTGCGGGTCAAGCTGGAAGATCCTAACTTCCCCCGCTCTCCTCGGCTGCAGCCTAGCTTGCGCAGCCTGGCTGCCGATGTCTTTGCCCGGGTCGCCCCCAAGGTTGCCACGTTCGAAGCGACGCGAGAGCGGGAATTTACGCTGCTGGGACCTTGGAGCGAACCGAGTCCCTCCGTCTCGCTGCCGACCATGACGGATGTCTACGCGGGCGACGTCGCGCCGCCGAGCGTCCGCCGATGGGATGTCGCGGGCAAGTCGATCGATTACCTTCGCTCGACCGCTACGGGGAAAGCGGTTGGCATGCGTTGGGATTGGACGCTCGCGGCGAACCTCCCTGTGGAAATGGAAGTCGGGCCGGGGACGGTGCTGAACGCCAAGCAGGCCGCCGAGGTGATCGATCCGCTGTCGACCGAAATCAAGCAGACCGAAGAACGCCCGATCGAGACGAATCTGACCGTGGTCGATTTGGTCGGGGGCGAATTGCTGGAGATTGCCGAGGAAGACGATCCGGACGAAGAAATGACCGCCCCCGGGCAGATGTTGATGTTCGATCCCCAGGGAGGGCTCTTGGTGCGCGACGAAGTCCGTGACTTGCAAGGTTTCCGGATGCACACCTTTGCCGATGAGCGAGAGGCGGCGTCGCCCGCTTCGCCGGTGGGATCGGGAGGATACGGGTCTCCCGGTGGATACGGCAGTCCCGAAGGGGACGAGGAAATGATGATGGGCCCCGGTGGTGGTTATTAGAGCCTATCCGGAAACCAGCCAACTGGCCGCGCAGCGGCTCCTTTCGTTCCC
>CAYNVI010000442.1:0-4509 GCA_964400585.1 uncultured Pirellulaceae bacterium
TCGAGGATCAGCAACGACTGCTCGTCGGCCCGGGCGTCGGCGGTCGTCAAGTAGATCGCATCCCCGACGACAGTGGGGGAGCTGTGGCCGCGGCCGGGGATCGCTTGTTCCCAGATGACTTGGCTGCCCGTTTCCAGGTCCCACCGCAACGGCGCGTCGGCGGCCGCCGACGCATGATTGTCGGAAGTGGGGCCCCGCCATTGCCGCCAATCTTCGCCCCGCAGCAAGCCGATCCAAACAAAACTCAGGCAGCCGGCGGTGATCCATCGAAACATCACGTTCTCGTCGCTTGGGTAGGGAGGCAGCAAGGGGAAGGGCGGAGGGCACCGCCGCGCCGAAATCCGAACGCCCTCAGAGGCGGTCGGCTTCGGCCCATAAACGCAGCAGCTCGACCGCGTGTTCGGCCGCCGCGACCATCTCGTCGAGGCAGGCGAACTCGTTGAGGGCATGGATATTGTGTTGGCCACAGGAAAGGTTCGGCGTCGGCAACCCCAGGGCGGTCAGCTGGGACCCATCGGTGCCGCCGCGGACGATCGCCCGACGGCAGTCCCGCTGCAGGTTGCGGAAGGCTTGCTCGGCCAGGTCGACGACCGCCGGCAGTTCCCGCAGGCCCTCGGCCAGGTTCCGGTATTGGGCGCGAATCTGGACGTCGACTTGCAAGCCAGGCGTGTCCGCGGCGACTTCGCCGGCGACGCGGCGAATTTGCTCGGCGAAGACGCTCAGTTCGTCGGTGTCGAAGCTGCGGAGGATCATTTCGACGGTGGCCGAGCCGACTCCGCCTCGGATCGCCATCGGGTGGATGAAACCCTCCCGCCCCGAGGTCGTCTCGGGCGTCTGGGCTGCCCGGGGCAGCCGCGCGACCAGGTCCGACGCTGCCCGCACCGCGTTGACCATCCGCCCTTGGGCGATGGCCGGGTGGATGTTGATGCCGGTCAGGGTGACCGTCGCCGCGTCGGCGGAAAATGTTTCGACATCCAGGCAACCCGCTCCGCTGCCATCGAGCGTGTAGCCCGCGCGGGCGTCGAGCTTGCCGGGGTCGATCTTTTCGGTTCCCCGACCGATCTCCTCATCGCAGGTGAACAGGAAGCGAACCGGTCCGTGCGGGATCTCCGGATGTTCGGCAAGGTACGTGGCCAGCTCCATCAGGATTGCGACCCCCGCCTTGTCATCGCCGCCCAACAGCGTCGTCCCGTCGCTCGTGATCAACGTGGTGCCGATCAATTCGTTCAGTTCCGGCGCCTGCGCGACCTGAATCTTGCCGCCGCTGGGCAGGGTCAAATCGCCGCCCTGGTAGTCGACGATGACTTGGGGCTCGACGCCATCGCCCGGCGATTCCGGCGAAGTGTCGAGATGGGCGATCAGGGCGATCGGCGGGGCGGCCGAAGCGACGGTCGCCGACAACGAGCCCCAGACCAAACCGTTCGCATCCTGCGTGACCGCCAGCCCGGGGATCTGTTCGAGTTGCTCCGTCAGGATCTCCCCCAACACCCGTTGACCGGGGCTGCTGGGGTAGCCATCGCTGTCGGGATTGGCGGTGGTGTCGACGCGGACGTATTGCAGGAACCGCTCCAGCAGGCGGTCGCGTGGGATCGGCGGGGCTTTGCAGGAGGCACTCATCGGATGCGACGATCCCGGCAACGGGCTTTGGAGGAACGGGCACTGACGAACGGGCACTGACGAACGGGCGACCGAGGAACAGGCTTCGGCAAAAACGCTACACTACACCACGGAGGCTGGGACGCGACAGCAGCCGCAGGGGCGAGCAACGGAAAGCCGCTTCATTGTGGCGTCGCACCCCGGGCGGGCAACCGCCCGGCGGAGGATAGCGATGTCGGGCCCTGCGGCGGAGTGCCGCTGCCCAGCGCCCGATCCCCAGCGCCCGATCCCCAGCGCCCGATCCCCAGCGCCCGATCCCCAGCGCCCGATCCCTAGTGCCCGATCCCCAGCGCCTGATGCCCCGAGAAAGCACCGCCATGGCCGATGCCCCCAAAATTGAATACCTCGTGTTCGACGTCGAGAGTGTTGCCGATGGTCAACTGGTCGCCGATGTCCAGTTCCCCGGGGAAGGGCTTGCCCCGTCCGCAGCGATCGCCCGGTTTCAAGCCGAGCTCCGCGAGAAGCAGAACGGACGCGACTTCATCCCGCACACATTTCAAGTCCCGACGGCGGTGGTCGTCGGCAAGGTCGACAGCGAGTTCAATCTGGTCGATCTGGTTTCGCTCGACGAACCGGGCTTCCGCCCCCACGTGATCACCGAACATTTTTGGCGAGGCTGGGAGATGTACCATCGTCCGACCTGGGTCACTTTCAACGGACGCTCGTTCGACCTCCCGTTGATGGAACTGGCGGCGTTTCGCTATGGGCTCAATCTTCAGGATTGGTTCTATGCCAAAGGGGCCAGCTACAAACATCCCCGCAATCGCTACAACCACGATTCGCACTTCGACCTGCACGAATGGCTGACCAATTTCGGCGCGACCTGGTTCCGCGGTGGCCTCGACCTGGCAGCGACGATCCTCGGCAAGCCAGGGAAAATGGGCGTCAAAGGCTACCAGGTCCAGGAAATGTGGGAGACGGGCAAGACGCAAGCGATCAGTGACTACTGCCGCTGTGATGTGCTCGATACCTATTTTGTGTTCCTCCGCAGCGCCGTGCTGACCGGCAGCATCACGCTGGAACGCGAAAATCAATTGGTCGAGCAGACGCATCGCTGGCTGCAGGCTCGAGCGGCCAGTTGCCAGGCCTACCGGGACTATCTGGAAGGGTGGGGCGACTGGCAAGATCCGTTCCACCCGGCGAGCCCCCCGCCGTCCGGCGAGCCCGCCCCGTCCGTTGCGCCCGGCCCGGCGGATGCCCCAGCGGACGAGCAGGCGGACGAGCAGGCAGGCGCGACGTCCGCGTCAAGCGCGTCAAGCGCGTCAAGCGCGCCGAGCACGTCTCCCGAGGACGCCGCGGGATCGGTCGAGTCGGAAACGTCCCCCTCTTCTTCGCCCCCTTCCTGAACCCGCGTGGCTGAGCCCGTGTCGATGGGGATCGATGACCGGCGAAGGGGCTGGGGCTGCTTGGGCGGGGCTGGACCGCCAGCGACCCGCAGCCTCGCTCCCCTCGGCGGAGCGGGGAAGCCGGCAAGCGGTGGGCGGCCCGTTGGCGCAAAGCTTGCTTCACTGACAGATTGTGCGAGGCATGATCACGGGGGATGACGCGCCCGGGGTGGCCTGCGCAAACACAAACTTTTCCGTTTGGGGATTCGCGAATTGGTAGCGAGGTGAGACGATGGTGCGCTGGGTTCACAACGGCGGACGCGAGATGGCGGCCGCCCCCGATGACGTGCCGCGGGAGCGGCCAACTCGCGTGAAGACGGCAGGGGGGCGGGGGACGCTGGTTTGGTTGCTCGCCCTGCTGCCAGCCACGATGCTGCCAGCCACGTTGCTGCCAGCCACGACGCTGTCAGCACAGGCCGTGGAGGCATCGCCGTTGCGGGTGGTCGCGCAGGCTCCACCGGCGATTCCACGCCGCCCGCCGGCACGACAGCGTTTTCGTCCCCTGCATCTTGATCGGTTGGGTGGCCCACCCCGCTACGGGAGGCTGACGACCGAGGACGCGATGCGCGTCGGGGGCGTGCTCCGGGCGGCACGTCGCCAGCCTGCCCAGATGGTGCCGATGGCAGCACGGTCCGATCAGTACTGGATCGTCTCGCCGGTCGACCAGGGGCTGGTGCGTTTGCACCGCGCCGCGGGCGGCGGGCTGTGGTCGCTGGCTGCCGGTGCGGGCGGGGGGCCCTTACGACTGGAGCCGTCCGCCCGGGAGCCACGGCAGCTGTGGCGACTCGTCTCCTACGGGCAAACGGTGCGGCTTGACAGTGTCGCCTATCCCGGGCGTTCCTTGGCGGGGGGCGCCGACGGACTGGTCACCTTGGAACGGACCAGTGGGGCGGCCGCACAGCAGTGGTACGCCGACTTCGCGCCACCGCCGTTGCCGCAACCCCTGCCCTTGATTCGCTTGGCCCGGCAAGAAGTGGTCCCGCGTGCCGAGTTGGCCCCCGCCGTCGTCGCGCTGAAAAATTCGCACCAGAATGATTTGGTCGTGGTCGTTGGGGACCTCCGTCCGGGACGCGCTCCCACCGAACTGAAGATTCCGGCGGGCGGGGAGGTGCAGGTGCGGCTGGCCCGGGATGCCGGGGCGACGCTGCGGGAAACGTACGAGCTCCGATCGCGCCTGGGGGTGCTCGAGCAGCAGCGTTACGTCACCGAGATCCCTCCGGCCACCCTTTATGACATCAGTGTTTATGAGCGGTTCCTGCAATCGATTGCGATCGATCGAACGGGGAAGAGTCCGGAGGCGGTCGAAGACGTGAATTACCAGCCGCGGAGCGTGGGGATCTTCCCCGTCCCGGCGGGCGATGCCCTCCCGCGGCAGGCACAAATCGATGTCTGGCGGCAAGCTCGGGCGGCCGGCAATCCGGGCGGTGTCCGCCCCCTGGCGTCCCGTGAACAGGAACCCCAAGCCGCC
>CAYNVI010000443.1:0-4506 GCA_964400585.1 uncultured Pirellulaceae bacterium
TGGAACTGCACAGCCACAAAGCCCGCAAACGCGAGGTCCTCGAGGAACTCAAGGCGACGATCGACCTGGGAACCCCTACGGGTACCAAGAACGTCCCAACGGAAGAATTGCGGCGGTCGGCCGTCCGCTTGCGAGCGCATGACCGAGTCCTTCACAGCCCGGTCGGCAGCAGCGGGATTTCACCCTACCAAGCGATCGGCCGATTGCTTCAGCTCCGCGCCGCGGGGCGAAGAGCACTCAGCTATCACGTCCCGCAGATTACCGAATGGACCCCAGCCCAGTTCCAGCAATTGAAACGCGTCACCGAAGAGCTGGATCAATTGTTGGAAGTCTCGGGAAGCCCCCACGCCAACCCGTGGCGGGGCGTTCGCTGCAGCCCGATGACCCCATCGGACCTGGAACGCCTGGTCGTCAAGCTGCGGGAGACCACCGAGCGGATCGAACAACTGCAAGGGGCCAACCAGGAGCTGGCCGACGTTCTTCAGATGCCCGCTGCCAGCAACATTCTGGAAACCTCGGAATTGGCCCAGTTGGCCTCCTATGTCCAGCGGTGTCCCCCGCTGGCCGACCGCAGTACCCTCGCCGATCCGTGCTGGGAGACGGACCTCCCCAAACTGGAACGAGCGATCAACGCCGTCCAGCAACGGACTCAGGCGCGCAGCGCAGTTGTGGACCGAATCAACGATGCCGCCTGGGAAGCCGACCTCTCGGCCACCCGCATCGCCCTGGCGGGCCACGGAAAAAGCTGGTTTCGCTTTTTTAACGCTTCGTTCCGCCAGGCGGTCGCAACCCTTCGCGGGATCTGCAACGGCCCGCCCCCAAAGGATCCGACCGAGCGAGTGGAACTGGTCGACGCCGTCATCGCAGTTCAGAAAGCGACGAAAGAACTTGCTGCCAATGACGGGCTGGGGCGCAAATTCCTTGGAAGTGTCTGGTCGGGCATGGAAACCTCGGTCGCCGATGCAAACAGCATCATTGCCTGGGTGAAAGAGGGTATGTCCAGCAACGACAAAGCCGCGCGGCCATGTCTCGACCGGCCGTCGACCGTCCCCCCGCGTGACACCCGAGTAACAATGAGGTCATTTGCACCCGCAAACTGGATTCATGGAAGACAGCCATAGCCATTGACGATCGGTGAACGCGGATGAGCCGAGAACCATCTCGTTCCCACATACCCACCCGACGACAACACCACACACAAGGCCTGACCCCGGCGAAGCCCTCCCGCCTCCTTTTTTGTTTTGAAATTGCCAGAAACTCTGAACAGGCAAGCGTGAGGGCTCCGGAAGCTCCTTGCCCGCGGGCCCACTCCGCGCCGGGCCCGGTGGCTGTCTGGCAACTCCTGGACAGCGCCACTTTGGCCGCGTGAGAGACCGCAAGTTGTTGGCACGATGGCACTTGCCATTCAAGTAGTCCCGCGACGCCGTTCGCGGGACGACGGAAGTGCCTCGATCCCGCGAGCGGCGTCGCGGGACTACGAAAGTGGCGCTGTCCAGCTAGAACAAGAGCGAGTCTTGGGAGTGGTGGCGAACGCGAAGAACCGTTACGACGTTCTCCCGAACCACAAAAATTATTCGATGTGTTGGCCGCGAGCCGAGACCGAAGAGGAGCTGGCGCACGCCAGGAAGAGATAGCCCCCGTTCCGGAGCGAGGGGGCAGCGGTCCGGTAGACTACCGAGGGTATCGATGGCTTCGAGAATTCCGTCGTACCACCGGGCGGCTTGCTCCGCCGAATGGTTCTCTGCCCACCACAGATAGGACTGCTCGATATCGGCCCGGGCAGGACCCGCGATCTGAATCCGGTACTCGGGTGCTATCGCGTCACCTTGTGCCGCGTTCGGAATTCCGCATCGAACTGTTCAAGGTCCTGCACGTCCCCCGACTCGAATGCGTCAATCCCGGCCTGGATCGCTAGCCGCTCCTGGTCCTGCCGGATCAGGTTCAGGATATAGTGCTCAACGCTTGCGAAGCCCGCGGCTCGCGACAGTCGTTCGGCGTCTTCTGGCAGGTTTATCTGCATGGATCTTCTCGGTAAACACTCATTTTACCACCCTCTCTTCCATCCGGTCAAAGCTAGTTTTTGCCCCGCCGCAAAGTGCAAAGGCCAGGCCGGGTCCTCGGCGCGTGGCGCCTGTCCAGCGACGACATCGCCACGCGACGTGGCAGGCAGCAGCTTGAGGCAATTTCAGCTAGTCCTCGGTGCTTGACCAGCCTGGACCGCTAGTCTACACAACCGCACAATCGTGGACTAGCGAGACCTTGGGGACCAGGAGCGTGGACGAGTGAAAAAGGGCGACTTTCTCGCAGGATTCCCGGGGAAACTGGTGCTCACCGTGCTCACCGAATGATTTTGTTGCAGACGAGGATTGCCTCCGCCTTCCAGCCACCGTGGACGACACAAAAGAGAATCGCGAATCTCCCAGCGTGGTGGGGAGTGCCGTCTGTTTCTTCCAAAGCAAAATCAAAGCCGATCGGCGTCGTTGGAAATCGTCTCGGCTTGCGCGAGGGCCCGTTCGAGCAGCGATCGCAACTCGAGCATCTGGTCGGAACTGAGACGCTGGCCAATGACGGCGGCCAAGTGGATGAAGCCGATGAAGATCACACCCAACGGCAGACAGAGCAGCGCCCACGGGGTCTGGCTCATGATCCACTGGGCATAACCGTAAGCGAACCCGCACAACATCAGAAACAGCACGCTCAGGTAAAACAGCATGATGCCGGTCCAAATCTCAGGCCGCGGTGAGAAACGAGCGTAAAGCTTGCAGCCTCCCTCCGGCACGACCTCTGCCTGGACGGTCAAGTGCGGCGACCAAAAACGCCGCTCGACGGCGGGGATACGAAAATCGGCCACGCGTCCCAATGAATCGACACGCCCTTTGTAGGGAGACGCGACGATCACTGCGCGCAGCCGACGCATTGTTTCGTCGGCCGACGAGGACAGCGGAATTTCAAAGGTCGGACGCACTTCCATCGATCAAAGCTCATCGCGTAGCGGCTTGAAGGAGAGCGAGCAGATCGGCCAACTCTTAATATAATACCAGCTCACTCATTCCACTCGGCATGACCGAGTCATTGTTACCCCGTTCGATCGCGATGTCATCGACTGGAATGAAAATCACACGAGCCGCGCTGACGGACGACGGGGCTTCGTGCCGAGTGCTCGGCGTCGATCGCACGAGTGGCGACATCCTCTGGAACACCGAAGTTCACCGGCAGATCCCTGGCCCCAAACGCGCCCAGAACTATTACGCCACACCGACGCCGGTATCCGATCGAGTCCTCCCTTCGACGGAGTCGGATTGGTCCTTCCGAGCCCCTGACCAGGGAGTCCAGCGAAGTCCAGCTGAATGAAAAATCCTTCCCTTGCCGGCTGCATCATCGGAACCGCCGTTGGCGATGCTTTGGGGCTGCCATACGAGGGAGTCTCGCGGCAGCGTCTCCCGCGGTTACTGGGGCCGCCCGACCGTCACCGTCTCGTCCTCGGCAAAGGGATGGTCTCCGATGACACCGAGCACACCTGCATGGTGGCTCAATCGCTGGTCGCTGCCGGTGACGATCTCGGCGAATTCACTCGTCAATTTGCCCGCCGCCTTCGCTGGTGGCTGCTTGCACTGCCAGCTGGCATCGGCAAAGCGACGCTGCGGGCTGCGCTCAAGCTCTGGTTCGGCGTGAAGCCGACCTCGAGCGGCGTCTTCTCGGCCGGAAACGGACCGGCGATGCGGGCCGCCATTTTTGGGGCCTGTTTCGACGACGAAGAACGAATCGTCCGCTACGTCCGAGCAAGTACCAAAATTACCCACACGGACCCCAAAGCGGAATTTGGAGCGATCGCCGTTGCCGTGGCGGCACTTCTGGCCCGGCGAAACGAAAATGTCCTCCCGGATGCCTACCTCCAAACCATCTCGCGTCTGATTGGTCACGAGGGTGAGGAGCTGCTCTCCTTGCTGCGAGAGGCTTGCCGCAGTGTCAACGATGCGGAATCGACCACCACCTTCGCCGAGCACCTGGGCCTGTCCCGCGGGGTCAGCGGCTACACCTATCACACGGTTCCGGTGGTCATTCACGCCTGGCTCTCGCATCAACGGGATTACCGGAAGGCAGTCACGGCAGTGATTGAATGCGGCGGGGACGCGGACACCACGGCCGCAATTGTCGGTGGCATTGTGGGTGCCGCGGTAGGCATCGAAGGAATTCCGGCTCGCTGGATCGAAACGATCTGCGAATGGCCTCGCACGGTTCCTTGGATGCAGCGGCTTTCCGAGCAGCTGGATCAATCGCTCATTTCGGCCAGCCCCATAAAGCCGATCGGCGTCAACCCCATCGCCGTGCTCCTGCGCAACGCCCTGTTCTTACTGGTCGTCCTCTTCCACGGTTTCCGCCGACTGTTCCCGCCGTACTGAGCGTCGTCACGAAACAAACGCACAGGAAAAGGATTCCCTTTCCCAAAACACTTGGATTCGCTAATGACCGAGCCAGTGCTACCAGAGCATTGTTGCCCAGCATGTG